>DATBIF010000309.1:0-12483 GCA_036557045.1 Steroidobacteraceae bacterium | reverse complement strand
GGAAAAGGATCCGCTTCCGGCGGCCAGCGCGAATTCGTGCCCGTTCTGGCACGCGCCGCGGTCGCGGCGGGCGTCGCGGGCGTCTTCATGGAAACGCATCCTGACCCGGACAAGGCATTGAGCGATGGGCCCAACGCCTGGCCTCTCCACCACATGGAGGCGCTGCTCGAGACGCTGGTGCAGATCGACCGCACGGTGAAGGCGCGTCCTTACGCGGAGTCATTGCTGTGAGCCGCATCGTCGAAATCCGCGGGCGTGAAATCATCGACTCGCGCGGCAACCCCACGGTCGAAGCCGACGTGTTCCTCGATAGCGGCGCCATGGGCCGTGCCGCCGTGCCTTCGGGCGCCTCCACGGGGACGCGTGAAGCCGTCGAATTGCGCGATGGCGATCCGAAACGCTTCCAGGGCAAGGGTGTGCTGAACGCGGTCGCCAACGTCAATGGTCCGATCCGGCAGGCGCTGCTCCGGCACGATCCGATGGACCAGGAAGGCCTCGACGAACGCATGATCGAGCTCGACGGCAGCGACACGAAATCTCATCTCGGCGCCAACGCCATCCTCGCGGTGTCGCTCGCGGCCGCGCACGCGGCCGCCAACGACCGCGGGATTCCGCTGTTCCGCCACCTCGCGTCCGTGGAGGACTTCGACCTTCCGGTGCCGATGATGAACATCATCAACGGCGGAGCGCATGCCGATAACAGTATCGACATCCAGGAGTTCATGATCCTGCCGGTTGGCGCTCCCTCGCTGAGCGAGGCGATCCGCTACGGGGCCGAGATCTTCCACACGCTGAAGAAAGTGCTCCACAAGAAAGGACTCGCGACCGGGGTGGGCGATGAAGGCGGCTTCGCTCCAGACCTGCCCTCGAACGAGGCCGCACTCGAAACGATCATCGAGGCGGTCCAGCTCTCCGGCTATACGCCGGGCGGCGACGTGCTGCTCGGTCTCGATGTCGCGAGCTCCGAATTCTTCAGCGAAGGCGTTTACACGCTGAAGTCCGAAGGACGCCAGTTCAGCTCCGCGCAGTTCGTCGACTATCTCGCCGACCTCGTGGGACGCTACCCGATCGTCACGATCGAGGATGGCATGAGCGAGGGCGACTGGCCGGGCTGGGCGCTGCTCACACAGCGGCTCGGGCGCCGCGTGCAGCTCGTCGGCGACGACCTGTTCGTGACCAACACGAAGATCCTGAAGCAGGGCATCGAGCAGGGCATCGCCAACTCGATCCTGATCAAGGTCAACCAGATCGGCACGCTCACCGAAACGCTGGCGGCGATCCGCATGGCGGCGGGTGCCGGTTATTCGTCGGTGATCTCGCACCGTTCCGGCGAGACCGAGGACTGCACCATCGCCGACATCGCGGTGGCAACGCCGGCCACGCAGATCAAGACGGGATCGATGTCGCGCTCGGACCGCGTGGCGAAGTACAACCAGCTGCTGCGCATCGAGGCGCAGCTCGGCGCGCACGCCCGCTACGCCGGGCGCAAGGCGTTCCCGGTGCCGGTGCCATGAAGGCGCGTGCACGCGGGTTTCTCTGATGGCGACGCGCCTGTTTGCTGCGGCTCTCCTGGTCGCGGTACTGGTGCTGCAATACCGGCTGTGGCTGTCGGATGACGGCGTGCGCGAGGTTCACCGGCTCCAGGATGCCGTGGCCTCGCAGAAGCAACAGAACGCCGAGCTCAAGGAACGCAATGAGCAGCTCGCCGCCGAGGTGAAGGATCTCAAGGAAGGACTGGACGCGGTCGAGGAGCGGGCGCGGAGCGACCTCGGCATGGTCGGCGCCAACGAGACCTTCTTCCAGGTCGTGACTCCTCCGCCGGCAGACCACAATGGTTCGCCCCCGTCGGCAGCGCCCGCCGATAGCGCCACAGTGACTGCTGCCAGGCCTCGCACGACGCAACAAGCCGCCGCCCGATGACAGCACGCAGCTGGGCGATCGTGGCGGCGGCCGGACAGGGCCGGCGCATGGATGCCGACCGGCCCAAGCAATATCTGCCGCTTGCGGGAGCCACCGTGCTCGAGCACGCCATCCGGCCGTTGTGGTCGGACTCCCGAATCGCAGCCGTGGTCGTGGCGCTCGCCGCGGATGACGAATACTGGCCGACACTCGCGATCGCAAGCGCACCGCGCGTGCAGACCACAGTCGGCGGCACTACGCGCCAGCAATCGGCACTCAACGGCTTGCTCGCTCTCGCCGGGAAAGCCGAGCCCGAAGACTGGGTCCTGGTGCACGACGGTGCGCGACCCTGCCTCGGCGCCGAGGAGCTCGATACCCTGATCACCGCGGTGGAGCACGATCGAGTAGGCGGGCTGCTGGCAGTGCCGCTCGCCGATACGCTCAAGCGTGCCGACGAAGGCGGACTGCGCTGCGAGATGACGCTCGACCGCAAGTCACTGTGGTGTGCCCAGACGCCGCAGATGTTTCGCTACCAGTTGCTACGCACTGCACTGGAGCGGGCGGAATCGCAGGGCGTGCACCTGACGGATGAGGCCGCGGCCGTTGAAGCGCTGGGACACCGCCCCCGCCTGGTGCGCGGCTCCTCGCGCAACATCAAGATCACGCAGCGCGAGGACCTGGTGATGGCAGAGGCATTACTGCGCTCGGTGGTGACCCAATGAGCACGAGCACGCGGGTGGGAATGGGCATCGACGTTCACGCCTTCGGGCCGGGCGACCACGTCATGATCGCCGGAGTCCGGATTGCGCATGGGCGCGGGGTTCTCGCGCACTCCGATGGCGATGTCGCCATACACGCGCTTTGCGATGCGCTCCTCGGGACTGCAGGTCTCGGCGATATCGGTCAGCGCTTCCCGGATACCGATCCACAGTGGCGGGGCGTGGCGAGTTCCGAGTTCCTGCGGCAGGTCGCGGAAATGCTGACAGCGCGCGGTTATGCGCCCGTCAATGTCGACATCACGATCGTCGCACAGCAGCCGAAGATCGGGCCGCACCGCGAGGCGATGCGCCATCGCCTTGCGGAGCTTCTCGGTCTCGATGCCGAGGCGGTGAACGTCAAGGCCACGACCACCGAGCAACTGGGCCTGATCGGGCGCGGCGAGGGCATCGCGGCGCTGGCCGTGGTCCTGGTCGACAGCATCGCGCGCGACGCATGAGCCCAGCGGTGCCGGGGGAATGGCGCCGCGCGGCGCTCGATCCGCCGCGCGCGTTCGGCGCGCCCGTGGCCGAAGGCGCTCTGCGGAGCACTCCCGAGGATTTCGAAGTTCACGAGGAGCTGCCGTTTCAACCGGAAGGGCGTGGCGCGCACTGGCTGCTGCAGGTCCTCAAGCGCGATGCCAACACGGAATGGGTGGCGCGCGAGCTGGCGCGCGTTGCCGGCGCACGCATCGGCGATATCGGCTTTGCGGGTCTAAAGGACCGACACGCGCTGGTGCGCCAATGGTTCAGCGTGCCCCAGGGTGCTTCCACGGCAGAGGATTGGCACGCCGTGCGCCGTGAGGAGTTCCGGGTGCTCGAGGTCCACGCGCATGGCCGCAAGCTCCGGCGCGGCGCACTTGCAGCCAATCGTTTTCGTATTCGCGTGCAGCGACTGCGCGGGAGCGCTCGGGCCATCGAAGAAAGGATCGCGCTGATCAGTGGGCGCGGCGTGCCGAACTACTTCGGCGCGCAGCGCTTCGGGAACGCCGGTGTCAACCTGGTGCGCGTCCAGGATTGGACTTCATCGGGTCGGCTGTCGAGAGCGCGCAGCGAGCGCAGTTTCACCATCTCGGCGGCTCGTAGCCTGCTCTTCAACGCGGTACTCGGCGAGCGCGTCGCGGCCGGAACGTGGGATACGCTTCTGCCGGGTGAGGTTGTGAATCTGGACGGCAGCGGCAGTATCTTCGCCGCGGGGGAGCCGACTCCCGAGCTCGAGGAACGCCGCGCGCGGCTCGACATTCATCCAACGGGGCCGATGTGGGGTGCAGGAGAGCCGTCCTCGAAAGCGGCGGTGCGGGCGCTCGAACTGGAAGTCGGGCAGCGATTGCAATCCGTAGCGCACGCGCTTGGCGGTGTGGGCCTGGCGCAGGAACGGCGGGCGCTGCGCTTGCGAGTGCAGGACTTGCGCGCGGAGCTCACCGGCGCAGGCATGATCGTCGAGTTCCGCCTGGGACCGGGCGCATTCGCCACCGCGGTCCTGCGAGAACTGGTGATGACAGGGGAGAGCTGAGGTGCTGGAATTCATCAATCACGACGCGGTGCGCGAGATCCGTTTCGCGCGTCCTCCAGCCAACGCGTTCGATACGATGCTGCTCGAGCAGCTGAATGCGGCGCTCGCCGAGGCGCATGTCGCCTGCCGGGCCATCGTACTCTCGGGCAGGCCCGGCATGTTCTCGGCAGGCCTCGACGTTCCGGCGCTCCTTGCCCTCGAGTGGGCCGGAATGCTCCGATTCTGGAAGGCGTTTTTCGACGCGCAGGCGCTCCTCGCTGCCTCCCCGATTCCGGTGGCCGCTGCGATCACGGGTCACAGCCCGGCCGGTGGCGCGGTACTGGCGCTCTACTGCGACTATCGGATCATGGCGGCCGGGCGCTATCGCATCGGCCTGAACGAAGTGCAGGTTGGACTCTTCCCCGGGCCTGTGATCTACGGTGCGCTGCGACGGCTCGTGGGCCCAAGGATCGCTGATCGACTGATCAGCGGCGGTCTGCTGCTGAGTCCCGATGAGGCGCTCGCTGCCGGGCTGGTGGATCGGGTGGTCGAGGAAGCTGCCGTGCTGCCCGCGGCGCTCGAGTGGGCGCAGCACCTGTGCTCTCTGCCGCCGCAGGCGGTGGCGCGCACTCGCGCGCTGGCGCGCGCGGATCTCGTCGGTCTCACGGGTGCGCTGGGTCTTAGCGACTATGAAGCCATGAACGAAGCCTGGTTCAGCGATGAGACGCAGGCCACGATGCGCGCGCTGGTCGAGCGCCTGAAGAAGAAATCCTGAGCCGCGCCGCGGTCAGTTCTTCGGTTCAGCGGGAGTCGCGGCGCAATTGCAGGCCGGGCATCCCTTGTCGAAGACGACTTTCCAGCTGCCATCGGCCTCGCGCCGCCAGATCGAGTTGAAAGTCCCGACCTGCTTGCCCTCGGGGTTGAGCACCGGGCCGCTGCTGTGCGCGAGCGTGCCCGAATCGAGGACCTCGACCAGTTCCGGCTTCCAGGAGAACGGTGCCTTGGGACCGTCGTACAGCGGCTTCCATCCGGCGACGACGGCGACGCGGCCGCGCAATACGCCGTTGCCGGCGAAAAACACGGCGTCCTCGGCGACGTGCGAGGCAAAAGCCTCGAGGTCGCGATCAGCCATCGAGCGCGCGAAAGCAGTTTCCGCCTCGCGCACCTGCGTCGCGAGCACGTCCGGGGAGTCGAGCGCAGCACCGTGCGCGATCAGTGCGGCGAGCAGCGCCGCGATGAGCCAGGCGGTCTTCATGACATCTCCTCACGTGACGCCTGGACTCTACCGGCGTCACTTGCGGCGCAACAGTACATAGATTGCTCCAGTGCCACCGTCCACCGGCCGCGCGGAGCAGAATGCGAGCACTGCATCGGTCCGTTGCAGCAGCGCATTGACGGCGTTCTTGAGGACCGGACCGCGGTGACCAGAGCGCAGGCCCTTGCCATGCACGATGCGTACGCAGCGTGCCTGCGCGTGCAGCATGCCTTCGAGGAATTCGCGCAGCTCCTGCTTGGCCTGCGCGAGCATCAGGCCGTGCAGGTCGAGCTCGGCTTCAACGCGATACTGACCGCGGCGGAGCTTGCGCAGCACAGAATCCTGGACTCCGCCGCGCCGGAAGGTGAGCTCGTCGCCCGCTTCGCTGTAGAGATCGCCGGCTCGCGCCTCCAGGCTCTCGCGCAGCACGTCGAGTTCGTCGAGGCGCGCAAAGCGAGCGCGGGGCGGCGGCTTGGGCCGCGCGGCTGGGCGCGTGCGCTGACGCAGCCGCTTCACGTCGCGCACGGCGTCGCGGAACAGGCGCTTTTCGTCGCCGTCGTCGCTCATTGGATGCTCCGTCCCCGGTGGATCCGCAATCTACCCGGTGTCGCTGGCCATCCAGTATAGTGACGCGCGGTTTTCCCACGCCAGCCAGCGCCCATAGTGAAAATTCTGCTGAGTAACGATGACGGATATCGCGCCGAGGGTATCCGTCAGCTGGCCGTGGCGTTGCAGGGCCTCGCGGATCTCACCGTGGTCGCGCCCGAGCGCAATCGCAGCGGCGCCGGTCATTCCCTCACCCTCGAGGTCCCATTGCGCGTGTTCCAGGTGGAACCGAACGTCTACTACGTCAACGGCACGCCGACCGACTGCGTGCACCTGGCGATCTCGGGACTGTTCGACTTCGAGTACGACATGGTGGTCTCTGGCATCAACGACGGCGCCAATCTCGGTGATGACGTGCTGTACTCGGGCACGGTGGCCGCGGCGATCGAGGGGCGCTTTCTCGGCCTGCCGACGATCGCGGTGTCGTTGTGTACCGAGCCCGGCAGCGGCCGGCACTTCGAGACCGCAGGCCGTGTTGCGCGCGAGTTCGTGTCGCACCTTACGCATGTGCCGTTGCACGCCTCGACCATTCTCAACGTCAACGTGCCTGATCGCGCCTATGGAGAGCTGCGCGGACTGCAAGCAACGCGCCTCGGGTTTCGCCATCGCTCCAAGCCGATCGTGCGCGCCGAGGATCCACGCGGTCGCTCGATCTACTGGGTCGGTTCGGCGGGTACGCAGCAGGATGCGGGGCCCGGCACTGACTTCAATGCGGTGGCGGACGGGTTCGTGTCGGTGACGCCGCTGCAGATCGACCTGACGCGTCACACCGCGGTCGCGGGGATCGACGAGTGGCTGCGAGGCGTCGATGGTTGATCCACGTCTCAACGGCATCGGCATGACCTCGCAGCGCACCCGCGAACGACTCGTGCAACGGCTCAAGGAGGGAGGCATCCGCAACCCGGTGGTGCTCGATCGCATTCGCAGCGTGCCGCGGCACCTCTTCGTCGACGAGGCACTCGCGAGCCGCGCCTATGAGGACGTGGCGCTGCCGATCGGATTCGGGCAGACCATTTCCCAGCCCTGGATCGTGGCGCGCATGACCGAGGCGCTGCTCGAGGGCGGACCTCTGCACAAGGTACTGGAGATCGGCACCGGTTGCGGCTACCAGACCGCGGTGCTCGCGCCACTGGTCGGAATGATCTACTCGATCGAGCGCATCGGTCCGCTCTACGAGCGGGCTCGTGAGCGGCTCAAGGTACTCGGGATCCACAACGTGCGCTTGCGCCACGGCGATGGGGCCAACGGCTGGCCGAGGCAGGGCAAGTTCGATGGAATTCTCGCAGCCGCCGCGCCGCACGCGGTCCCCGCGGCTCTGCTCAAGCAGCTCGCGCCGGGAGGCCGCATGGTGTTGCCGATCGGCGCCGAGGGAGAGCAGGAGCTGGTGCGCCTCACGCGCGAGCCAGGCAAGGAGGGGCGCATCAAGCGCGAACGCCTCGGCGCCGTGGCGTTTGTGCCGTTGATCCAGGGACCGGTCTCCACAGTCTGAGCCGGCCATGAATCGGCCACGATGCGCAGCCCGGCGGCCCTGGCCGAAGTTCGTTGTCGCCGGGTGCGCCGTGCTGTTGGTCATCGCGGGTTGCGGCAAGCCGTACCAGAAGCCAGGGCCGTCCGCTCACACTTACACGGTGCGCGCTGGAGACACGCTCTATTCGATCGCCTGGCGTCATGGTGTCGACTACCGCGATCTCGCGCGCTGGAACAAGCTGCCGAGCGACTACGCCATCTACCCGGGGCAAGTGCTGCGGCTGACGGGACCGGGCCCAAAGCCGGGTGCGCCCCCGCCCCAACCCAAGCCGGGGCCACCCGCGGGGAAACCTCCGGCGCCCCCACCGCCAGATGACGTTGCGCTCTGGCTCTGGCCAACGGAGGGTCAGATCGCCGCCGTGAGCCACGCAGCCACCGATTCGCAGGGCCTCACGATCTCCGGGCAGGAAGGTCAGGTAGTGCGTGCGACGGCGGCGGGCCGAGTCGTCTATACGGGCAGCGGCCTGCGGGGGTTCGGCAACCTCCTCATCATCAAGCACAGCAATGTGTTCCTGAGCGCCTACGGCCACAATCGCGAGCTCAGGGTCAAGGAAGGCGACGAGGTCCAGGCGGGTCAGCCGATCGCAGAGATGGGCTTAGGGCCCGGCCAGAAGCCGATGCTGTACTTCGAAATTCGCTACAACGGGCGGCCGGTCGATCCTCGGTGGTACCTGCCGGCGCGCGCGCCGTGAGAGCCCGGGGTTAGATCGGTTCTAGGTCCTGCACAGGTCATTCACCCTTTTGCGTCCGGTACTTCCGCGCGATTCCAAGGTTGCGTCTAGACAAGCCCTGTGTTTACCATGTCGCCAAACTCAGACAATAATGTTCAGCCAGAAGCGATACCGGGAGAAGACACAGGGGCGAAGGGGGAAGTCAGAAGAACAAAAAGAACAAGCGAGAATAAGAAGAAGAAAAGGCAATTGTTCGAATGTGTCAGCTTCGAATGATTGGTTGGTTGATTGAAGCTTTTGTTCCCTGTGTCTTCTCCCGGTCTCGTTTCGATGATTTCCCCCTGAGTCACTCGGCCGGCGGCGGCGTCTCGCCCACGATCAACGCCGCCGCCACGCGGCGTCCCTCCTGCACCAGCACGTTGTAAGTCCTGCACGCGGCGCGCGTGTCCATCACCTCGAAGCCCACCCCGGAGCGCTGCACTAGACTGCGAACCTCGTCGGGCGGAAAAACCTGGCGCTCCCCGGTGCCGAGCAGGACGATCTCCGGCTCGAGGGCGAGCACTGCGTGCAACTCCGCGACGCTGATTTCGCGCGCGCTTGCGGGTGGCCAGTCGAACACGATCTTGTCCGCGGTGAGGACCACGCTGCGGCGGATCACATGCTCGCGAACCCGGATCTCGCTCGCGGAACAGGCGCGGACGAGGTTGACGTCGTCACTCGACTGAAGACTGAACTGCACCGGCCGAGCTTAAGCGATCGATCGATTCTGAGATACTTGCACGCGCCTCTGGAGCCCTCCTGTTGCACGAGCTCATCCTGATCTTCGCCGATCTGTTCATCGCCCCGGGCGCCTCGAATTCTCAGTCTGTTCCCGCGTTGCCGGCGCTGAGCACGCTGCTGGCGCGGGGACAAGCGCGATTCACGGGCGATTGGCGAGGCTGGGTGCTGTGCGAGTATGGGGGCGTGCGGGCCGGGCGTCTCCCGGTCGCGGCCGCTGCCCGTCTCGTGACGACGCCAGAGCTTCAGTCAGCTTCACGCCATTGGTGGCTCGCCACTCCCGTGCACCTCGACGCGGGACTCACCGAGGTCCGCATGGCTGACGAGCTGCCGGCGCTCGACCTCGCAGAACGGGATGCGCTCGTGTCCGACTTCAACAGGCTGTTCGCTGCACAGGGTCTGCAGCTCGATGCAGCGGGGGGCGCAGCTGACTTTCTGATCTCGAGCCCCTGGAACGATGCGGCGACGATCGACCCGTTTCGTCTGTCAGGCCAGAACATCGAAGCCGCTTTGCCGACCGGTCCCGATGCGGCGCAATTGCGCCGCCTGATGACGGAAGTGCAGATGTGGCTGCATGATCACGTGGTGAACCAAAGACGCGCGTGGCGGGGTCAGCCGACGGTGAACGCGCTCTGGATCTGGGGCGGCGGCGGCGAACTCCCGGTGCGACCGGCTGCACTGCTGCCGACGCTTGCGACGGATGAGCCCTTTCTGGTTGGCCTCTGGAAGCTGTGGAAGGGCCCGCTCGCCAATCCGGCTGATTCCTTTGCAGCGATGCGCGTCGAGCGCTTCGCGAGCACGCAGACAGTGCTTGCCTGTGTCGCCGCTGCGCGCTCGCCGGCACAGGCACTGGAAACGATCGAACGCGACTGGATGCGGCCGGCACTGAGTGCACTCAGGCGTGGGGTCCTGCGCCGGGTCCGATTGCATGTGAACGATCGTCTGTTCGCCATTTCGCGCCTCGACAGCTATCGGTTCTGGCGCGCTCGCAGCAACTGGCTGGACGCTGTCGCCACATGACCGCGCGCCAGATCCGGCGGCGTGCCGGCATTGTGCCTTCGGACTTCGGTCCGCAGCTGCATCCTGTGCTCCGGCGCGTCTACGCGGCTCGCGGACTCACTCGCAGCGATGAGCTCGCCCTCGGACTCGACCGTCTGCTGCCGGTCAGGACACTGCAGGGCCTGGATGACGCGGTCGATGTGTTGCTCGAGCATCTCGATGCCGGTTCGCGCGTGCTGGTGGTGGGAGATTTCGATGCCGACGGCGCCACCAGTTCGGCGCTCGTCGTGCGCGTCCTCAAGCGTCTCGGCTTTGCGAACGTGGGATACCTCGTTCCCAACCGGTTTCGTTACGGCTACGGCCTGACTGCCGAAATCGTCGCGCTCGCGGCGGAACAGGCGCCCGGCCTCATCGTCACCGTCGACAATGGCATCTCGAGCCACGCCGGCGTCGAGGAAGCGCAGCGGCGTCAGATCGATGTGCTGATCACCGATCACCATCTCCCGGGCGCCGAGCTTCCAGCGGCTCGCGCGATCGTCAATCCAAATCTCGTCGGCGCGACCTTTGCGAGTCACGCGCTGGCGGGTGTCGGTGTCGCCTTCTACGTGCTGGCGGCGCTGGTGCGGCGCCTGCAGGAGAGAGGGGCGGCGACGGCCGTCGGCTGGAGCCCCGCGGAATTCCTCGATCTGGTGGCCCTCGGGACGGTCGCCGACCTGGTGCCGCTCGATCAGAACAATCGCATCCTGGTGGCGCAGGGTCTGAGGCGAATCCGGGCTGGACGCTGTGTGTCTGGCATCACTGCGCTGCTCGAGCAGGCGAACCGGGCACCCGCCGGAATCGTCGCCCAGGACCTCGGTTTCGCGGTGGCGCCGCGTCTGAATGCCGCTGGCCGACTCGATGACATGAGCCTCGGCATCGAGTGCCTGCTGACCGATGACATGGCCGTGGCCCGGCGTCTGGCAGCACGCCTCAGCGAACTCAATGACGAGCGGCGCGAGATCGAGCTGCGCATGCAGGCCGAAGCTTTGGAAGCCGTTGCGCGCCTGCACCTGGAGGGTCGCGGCGAGCTGCACGCGGGGTTATGTCTGTACGACGAAACCTGGCACCAGGGCGTCGTTGGACTCGTCGCTTCGCGGATGAAGGACCGCATTCATCGTCCCGTGGTCGCCTTTGCGCGCGCGGAGGACGGCATGCTCCGGGGTTCCGCGAGGTCGGTCGCGGGCGTGCACATCCGTGACGTGCTGGACGCGGTAGCGGCGCGGCACCCTGGACTCCTCGAGCGCTTCGGCGGACATGCGATGGCGGCCGGGCTGACCTTGCGCAGCGAGCAACTCGAGCCGTTCACCGCTGCGTTTGCGGAGGAGGTGGATCGTTGGCTCGATCCCGCAGTCCTCGGCATCATCGAGACGGACGGCGAGCTCGCACCCGACGAGATGACCCTGGCCACGGCGCTGGAACTGCGCTCGGCAGGACCGTGGGGCCAGGCGTTCCCGGAGCCCGCGTTCGATGGCGAGTTCGAGCTGCTCGAGAGCCGGGCGGTCGGCGAGCGTCATCTGAAAATGCGCGTCAGGCCGCTGACGAGCGGCGCGAGCTTCGAGGCCATGGCGTTCGGCTACCTGGACGGCCCGCAGACGGATCTGCCGGGTGGGCGCGCGCAGTTGGCCTATCGGCTGGATGTCAATGAGTATCTTGGCGTGCGACGCCTGCAACTCGTGGTGGAGCATCTCGCCCGCGAGCCGCGGCGCTCGTGATAGCATGCTCAGCCTTTTCAGCCCAAGCCGGAATTCATATGGAAGTCAATCAGCTGCGCCGCACGCTCAAGGATCTCGAGGAGCGTTCCAACTCGCTACGGGGGTATCTTTGAGTACGATCGCCAGAGGGATCGGCTCGACGAGGTCACACGCGAGCTCGAGGATCCCGGCATCTGGAACACTCCGGAAAAAGCTCAGCAGCTCGGGCGCGAGCGCGCGCAGCTCGACGCCCTCATCGGTAGTCTCGATCGCCTCAGCTGCGGCCTGAGCGACGCCTCAGAGCTTCTCGATCTCGCTGTCGAAGAGGACGATCCGGCCACCGTACAAGGGGTGGAAGCCGACACCGTGCGCCTGGAGGAAGCCGTTCGCCAGCTCGAATTCCGGCGCATGTTTCCGGGCGAGATGGATTCGCACAATGCGTTCCTTGATATCCAGGCCGGCGCGGGCGGCACCGAGGCACAGGACTGGGCGCAGATGCTCCTCAGGATGTACCTCAAGTGGGGCGATGCCCGCGGTTTTCGCACCGAGGTGATCGATCAGAACCCGGGCGAAGTGGCGGGCATCAAGAGCGCTTCGGTCAGCTTTACCGGTGACTACGCGTACGGCTGGCTGCGAACCGAGACCGGCGTGCACCGACTGGTGCGCAAGTCGCCCTTTGATTCCGGCAATCGACGCCACACCTCCTTCGCTTCGGTGTTCGTCTCCCCGGAAGTCGACGAGGACATCAACATCGAGATCAACCCGGCAGACC
>DATBIF010000308.1:0-12576 GCA_036557045.1 Steroidobacteraceae bacterium | reverse complement strand
TGTACCGCGGTGCCGAATACGTGGTCGATTTTCTGCCCAAGGTGAAAATCGAGCTCGCGGTCCCGGATGACCGGGTCGAACAGGTCCTGGAGTCCATCACTACTGTCGCGCGCACGGGGAAGATCGGCGACGGCAAGATTTTCGTGACGGACCTGGGCCACGCGGTGCGAATACGCACTGGGGAAACTGACGCCAACGCGCTCTAGCCGCGGCGCCACGACCCCGGGGCGGCTTGGAGGATCAGAACATGGTCAAGCGAATTGCCTGGGGTTTGATGCTGACCTGCCTGTCGATGGCAGCGTCGGCCGACGTGTTCCGCTGGGTCGATGCGCACGGCAACGTGCATTACAGCGATCGCCCGGATTCCGACAAGGCAGTGCGCATCGGCATCGTCTCGCACGCATCCAATCCCGACGCGATCGCCGCCCGCACCCAGTCGGAGAGCGATCAGCGCGCCAAGTCCGACGCCCAGGAGGCGCAGCAGCGCGCCGCGCAGAACACGGCGAATGCGGTTCAGAAGGACGTCGAGAAGTCACGCGAAGGCCAGTGCAAGGACGCGAAGGAACGCTATCGCGTCGCCATCGAGTCGCAGAAGCTCTACCGCATGGGCAAGGACGGCGAGCGCGAATACCTCACTTCGCAGGAGATCGACGAAGCTCGCCTCAACGCGCGCAAGGACATGGACACTGTCTGTGGCCAGGCGAGCGGCAGCTGAGATCCGGCGAACCTTCCTGCATCTGCGGTAGAGTGGCGCCCGCGCGGCGCGGGCTCCTGGCCACGCGCTGAGCACCCGAAAACCCCGTGTCCGGAGCGTCGCACATGCGCGTAGGCTTCATCGGGCTGGGCGCCATGGGACGACACATGGCCGCCAACCTCCACCAGGCGGGCCTGCTCACCGCCGTCTTCAATCGCACCTTCGACAAGGCGCAGGCCTTCGCCGGGGAGACTGGCGTCATCGCCGTGCAGAAGCTCACTGACCTCTCCCGGCATTGCGATGCGATCGTGCTGTGTGTTTCCGCGGACGCTGACGTCCGCGAAGTCGTGAGTGCGATAGCGCCGACGCTACCCAAAGGCTCGCTCGTCATCGATTGCTCGACGATCGGCGCTAGCACCGCGCGCGAGGTCGCAGCGCAACTCGCGGCCAGGGGAATCGACTTCCTCGATTGTCCCGTGAGCGGGGGCGTCGAGGGCGCGCGCGACGCGACGCTCGCCATCATGGTCGGCGGCGATGCGGTCGCGTTTGAGCGAGCGCTGCCGATCCTGCGTGCATTGGGAAAGACGGTGACGCACCTCGGTCCGAGTGGCGCCGGCCAGGCCACCAAGGCCACCAACCAGATCATGTGTGCGGGCGTGATCCAGGCGGTGGCGGAGGCAATGGCGTTCGCGCGGGCCGAGGGGCTGCCGCTCGAGAAGCTGATCGACACCCTCGGCAAGGGCGCAGGCTCGAGCTGGTACTTCGTGAACCGCGCTCCCAACGTGGTGCGCGGGAGTTTTCCCGCAGGGTTTCGCGTGCGCCTGCACGAGAAGGATCTCAAGATCTGTCGCGAGATGGCGGCCGCGCGCGGCGTGCAATTACCCGTGATCGAGATGACCTTGCTGCATTATCGGCGCCTCATCGAGCAGGGATTCGGCGACGAGGACATCTCGAGTCTCTATCGCCTCAAGGCCGCGCTCTTCGACGAAGCGAAGGCCGCTGGGCGCACCACGGCCGGCTGACATGAGCAGCCTGGCTTCCGATCCCGGCCCGGTTGCCGACCCAGGCGCGACTCGCGCGAGCCCGCCTGCTGATTCCGAAGCCGCGCCGGCGAGCACCACGTTCTTCCTGCCGGACTTCTGTGCGACGCCGACCGTACTTGCCGTCGTCCTGATCTCGGAGCTGGTCGCCATCGTGCTGACGCTGGCGCGCGAGGAACTGCAGCATGGCTTCTGGGTCGATCTCGCCCGCACCTCGCTGTTTCTCCTCTGGATCGGCCTGAGCAGCGCAGCGGCACTGTGCTATTCACGCCCGGCGCTGGCGCGCATGGGCGTGCAGCGCGCTTCCGCCGTGTCGCTGGCACTGCTGGTTGCGGTCACGCTGCTGATTTCGGAAGTCACCTACTGGCTCGGACAGCTCTGGTTCGGCGGCCTTGAGAACCAGGTCGGGAGCCTCTTCCCCACGAGCCACGTGAATTTTCTGCTGCGCAACCTCTTCATCAACTTCATCGTGAGTGCGCTGGCGCTCAGGTATTTCTACGTGCTGCACGAATGGCGGCGCACGGTGGAGGGGCGCGCGCGCCTGCGCATCGACGCTTTGCAGGCCCGCATCCGGCCACACTTCCTGTTCAACAGCATGAACACGATCGCCTCGCTCACACGCTCCAATCCGGCGCGTGCCGAGGAAGCGGTGGAGGATCTGGCCGATCTCTTCCGCGCCAACCTGCGCGAGACGCGCACGCAGATTCCATTGAAAGAGGAGCTGGAGGTGGCGCGTCTCTACCAGCGCATCGAGGAGTTGCGCCTGGGTGCGCGGCTGAAAGTGAAATGGAACGTCAATGAGCTCCCCATGGACACGCTGGTGCCGAGTCTGGTGGTGCAGCCGCTGCTCGAGAACGCGATCTATCACGGCATCGAGCCGCTCCCGGATGGCGGCACCGTGGTCATCAGCGGGGCGCGCAACGGCGAGAACCTCGAGCTCGCGATCTCGAACCCGGTGCACAGCGAGCCCGGGAAGCATTCCCGCAGCGGCAATCGCATCGCGCTCGACAACATTCGCGAGCGCCTCGAGCTCGCCTACCACGGCCGGGCACGCATGGACGTCGAGAACCGCGGCGCGGAATACGTCGTCAGGCTCACCTTCCCGGTCGTGAACCCGTCGGTGGTACCGTGAAGATTCTCATCGTCGATGATGAGCCGCCGGCCCGGGAACGCCTGAAGCGCCTGGTCGAGGAAATCGACTCCTGCGAGGTGGCGGGCGAGGCCGGTAACGGCACCGAGGCGATCGCACTCGTCGGCCGCGTAGCGCCGGACGTGGTGCTGATGGATATCCGCATGCCGGGCATGGACGGGGTCGAGGCGGCGCGTCATCTCGGTCAGCTCGATGAGCCGCCCGCGGTCATCTTCATTACCGCGTATGACGAATATGCCCTGCGGGCTTTCGACACCCACGCCGTCGGCTATCTGCTCAAACCAGTGCGCCGTGAGAAGCTGGCGGACACCCTGGCCCGCGCAGCACGCCTCACCAGGCCGCAACTCGCCGCGATCGCGCGGGCTGCCGCGCCGAAACAGCGGCGTACTCACCTGTCGGTGCGGGCGCGGGGCGAGCTGCGCCTCATACCGATCGCAGAGGTGTTCTTCTTCGTCGCCGACCAGAAGTACATCACGGTGCGCCACACGGGCGGTGAGGACCTCATCGAGGAATCGTTGAAGTCGCTCGAAGAGGAGTTCGACCCGGACTTCCTGCGCATCCACCGCAACACGCTGGTGGCCGCACGTCACATCGCCTCGATCGAGCGTTCAGGGGAAGGCCAGTACACCGTGCGCCTCCGTGCTCTCGACGTCGAGCTGGTGGTGAGTCGGCGCCTGGCGACAGAAGTGCTGCGCAGGTTCCGCGACTGAGCGCACGCAGCGCCGGCTGCGGTGCCTGCGAGATGCAATGCCATCGAGGCAGCGGCATACTAATGCCGCGTTTCGCACGCCTCCGTCCTTCTTCATCATGGATCAGCAGCCCGATTCACCGTCAGACGCGCTGGTGCCGTCCGCTGACAGCGACGGCCGCCTGGTCGAGCGCCGGCACCAGGACCGTCGCAAGCTCGAACGCGTTTCGATCCGCGGCCTGCTGGCGGTGTTGCTGGCGTGCCTGGCGATCGCGATGGCCGGGCTCTCGATCTGGCAGGCGGCGCGCGCCGGCCGCACGCTCGGGCAGATCCGCGACCAGCAGGCCCAGCTCATCGCCGACAACGCGCAGCTGCGCAGCGAGCTGGAGAGCCAGTCGCGGCGCCTCGACGCCAACATGACGCGACTCGAGGAGCTCGGCAACCTGGCGCCACGAGTCGCGGAGCTCGCGGACGCCATCGACGAAGTGCGCGAGCGCACCGAATCCGCCGAACGCTCCTGGGCCAACGCCGAGGCGCGCTATCTCCTCGACATCGCCAACCGGCGTCTCACGCTCGAACGCGATTGGGTCTCGGCCCTCGCGGCGCTGGAAGCCGCGGACCAGCGACTGCAGTCGCTCAAGGACCCGTCCCTCAACCCGATCCGTCGCACGCTCGCCTCGGAGATCCAGGACCTGCGCAGCATCTCGCAGCCGGACATCCCCGGGATCGTTTCGCGGCTCGCCAGCGCGGAGGAGACTGCGGCATTCCTCCCGGTGCTGGGCGCGATCCAGGAAAACTATTCGCCCGACCAGCCGGTAGCGGGTTCGCCGCCGGGACTCGCGCGCGCCTGGCAGGTCATCCGGGCATCGTTCGTCGGCATGATCAGCGTGCGCCGTATCGGCGAGGATGCCGTCGAGCTGGTCTCCATCGAGCAGCAGAGCGTGCGGCGCGAGCACCTGCAGCTGCTCTTGTTCGCCTCACGGCTGGCGGCGCTGCGCGCCGACCAGAACGGTTACCAGACCAATCTCGACGCCGCGCGCCTCTGGCTCGAGAAGATGTTCGACCAGGCCGACCCGCGCGTCACGAGTCTGCGCCAGGAGCTCCTGGTGCTCGAGAAGACCTCAATTACGCCGGTGCTTCCCGATATCTCCAAGTCGTTGCGCCAGCTCCAGGCGCATGACGAACGCCGCCCGGTCCGGCCATGAGGCGCACGCTCTATCTGATCGCGACGCTGATCGCCGCCGCTGCGGTCGTGTCTGCGCTGCGGGTCGATGCCGGCTACGTCGCGATCAGTTTCCTCGGCGTGCTCATCGAGATGTCGGTCGTGACGCTGGTGCTGCTGATTCTGGCCGCGTTCCTCGCCATCTGGCTCGTGATCCGCGTCGTGCGGATGCGCAAGTTGCGCCGCCAAGCGCAGGCAGCGCGCCGGGACTTGCGCGCGCGCGGCGATCTCGCACGCGGCGTGCTGGAGCTCGCCGAGGGCAACTGGCCGACCGCCGAGATCACCGTGACGCGCAGCGCGCGCGACAACGTGCAGCCCGCGGTCAACTACCTGATCGCGGCACGCGCGGCGGACCTGCAAGGCGCACATGAGCGCCGCGCCGGCTGGTTGCGCATGGCGCGCGAGGCGGCGCCCGACGAGATCGCACCCGTTCTCGTCACGCAGGCGGAGATGCAGCTCAAGAACGGCCAGTTCGAAGCCGCACGCGCGACGTTGCAGGAGCTCGACGCCTCGGGACAGCAGAATCCGCGCGGCCTGCTCTTGCTCGCTCGGCTCTATCGGCAATCCGGAGAGTTCGAGAAGCTGCGCGCGCTCGAGTCGAAGCTGCGCGGCGCACGCGGCGTGCGTGCGGCGGCGGTCGATGAGCTGATGGACCAGGCGTACCTCGAGATGTTGCGAGCGGCTGCGGACAGCGGTAACGCCGAACGGCTGGAACGCGCATGGAACGATGCGTCGAAGCCCGCCACACGCCGCCCGGAAATCTTGCTGTCCTACGCGCGCGGGCAGATGAAGTGCCGTAACCATAAAGCCGCGGAGAAGGCGCTGCGGGACTTCCTCGACGATGAGTGGAACGATGCGCTCGCGGCCGCCTACGGGGAAGTGGAGATGCCCGATCCCCTCGAGCCGCTCGCCACGGCCGAGAAGTGGCTGCGCGCGCGACGCGAGGACCCGGTGCTGCTCGTGAGTTGTGCTCGCCTCAGCATGCGCGCCGAGCTCTACGGCAAGGCGCGCAGCTACCTGGAGACGAGCCTCGCCATTCGCCGCGACCCGGTGACCTATCAGCTCCTCGGCAGCATGCTCGATCAACTCGGCGAGAAGGAGCACGCCGCGCGCGTGCTGCAGGACGGCCTCGCGATGGCGATCGGGCGCAAGGCCAATCTCCCCAAGATCAAGCCCCGCCGGACGCCAGTGCGCGCCGACGGCGGCGGCTGGCACACGTAAACGGTACCAGGTACGGTTGCATAACTCGGTTGCACAACGGCTGGCTGCGTGCCGAGTTGTGCAACAAGTTACGCAACGGTACCTGGTACCGCACGTGCGCGCATCTTCGCGAGCGCGTCGGGCGCGTACTCGAAGGAGTCGAAGTGCAGACGCTCGGACGCCAGTCCGCGCTGAAGCGCTCCGCTCTTGACTGCTTCCACGAGCGCGGGCGGCCCGCTCACATAGACTTCGTGACTCGCGAGCTCCGGGTATTGCTCGAATACCACTTCATGGACGAAGCCGCGCCTCCCCTGCCAGGGGTCGTCCGCTGCGATATCCGAGAGTACCGGTGTGTAGCGCAGGTTCGGATGCGCTCGCGTCCATTCCAGCACACGCTCGTGCTCGTAGAGATCCACGCGTGTGCGTACGCCCCAAAACAGATGCAGGTCGCGTGCTAGACCCTTCTCGAGCACGTGGCGGATGATGGCCTTGAGCGGCGCGAACCCGGTGCCACCACCGATCAGGAGCGCCGGCGTCTTCGCGACGTGTGTGTAACCGAACTGGCCGAGCGGCCCTTCGATCCTGAGCAGCGAGCGTTCCCCGAGGTCCGCAAATACGCGCTGCGTGAATTCACCTCCGGGCGCGCGTCGCACGTGCAGCTCCAGCGGACGGCTGTCGTGCGGCGGGCTGGCGATCGAGAAACTCCTGCGACGCTCGCCGGGCAGCATCACGTCCAGGTATTGCCCCGGAAGGTAGTGGAACGTCTCGATCGCCGGCAGCTGCAGAAACAGCGCCATGACATCGGGCGCGAGCCGTTCCTTGCGCGCGATCCGGCACGGCAGATCCTTGATCTGGATGTCATCGGCGAGCCGGATCTCACGGATGTTGACGCTGACGTTGCTCGTCGGCCGCGCCTCGCAGAGCAACGCGTAACCCTGCGCGACTTCGTCCGCGCTGATACCGGCCGGCTGACCGAACGGATAGTGAATCGAGCCCGACACGACTTTCGCGCGGCACGACGCGCAGCTCCCGCCTTTACAACTGTGTGGGAGATTGATGCCGACATTGAGCGCGGCATCGAGGATCGACTCGTCCTGACGTACGGTGAAGGTGCGCCCCTCGGGCAGAAGGGTGACGTGGTGCAGCGGCTCGTCGGGCTTCACGCCCGCAGTTTAGTGCGTCAGCCCGCGGTCGGGTGGACATCCAGCCGGCCGCGCAGAACCGTGCTCAGGCGCCCGGACCCGCGGCGGCCTTCTTCGCACCGAACAGCTTGCGGAAGAACGCGCCGAGCGCCACCAGGCCCATGATGATGAACTTCTTGAACGCGAGCAGCATCACGCCGATCTTCGCGAAGAGCCCCGCCTTCGCGGCGAGACCGCCGGCGACGAGCGCTCCCAGGCCGTAGGCCGCGAGGCGGTCGGTGCCGTGCTTGTAATCCTCGTAGCGATAGCCCTCGTTGAAGCTCGCGATGCGCAGCAGGTCTTTCATGTCGCGCTCGATGCTCGAGAGCTGCGGCATGCCGGCCACCGCATTCATGGACAGCACGCCCTCGCGCCCCAGGACGCGCACGTCGTAGTTGAGCGTGTTGATGTCGGACTTGCCAAACCTGAGCTCCTTCGCCCAGTAGAGCTTGCGCGAGAGCTCGTCGTAATGCGGAGCCTCCGCCCAGCCCACGATCTCGACCGATTCGTAGCCCGCATCGACACGCTCCTTGTTGCCCTCCGCCGTGCCCTCCTTCATGTCCTTGAGGAGGTCGTTGTAGTCGATCTTCCTGGCATCAGTGTCGTCGACGTGACCATCGTCCAGGTAGGTGACGATGACGGCCCAGCCTTCGTCACCGAACGGATCCACGCCAACCGGGATGACCGCGCCCAGCGTGTCCGCGTCGGGCGGATTGCCCCAGGCGACGAGCAGTTTCGAGGTCTCGCCGGGACTGAGATAGCGGTAGCTGTCGGCGAGATGAAGCGTCGCCACCTTGTTGGGAAGCAGGACATCGCCCGTCTGGTACTTGAGCTCGGGCGGCTGATACTTCTCAGCCGCGGCGGCGGAATCGTCGGCCGGCGAGTCCTGGGCGAATGCAGGTGCGATCAGGCCGAGCAGGCAGCACAGCACTATTCGCGTCACGGTTTTCTCCCCGATCACGTGGAACTCAACAGCACGCCAGCCGCGGTTCGGCGTGGTCCCCGCCCGGGGACTTCTCCCTGGCGCGCCACGGTACGGGCGCTGTGCAGGGGTGTCGGTGACGGAGGTCACTATGTCAAAGGCTTATCGACCCCCAGCGCATCCCAGATTGAGTCTATCTTTGCCATAACCTCTCGCGACATCGTGATGGGCCGGCCCCAGGTACGGGTCGTCTCGCCCGGCCACTTGTTGGTGGCGTCGAAGCCGATCTTCGAGCCGAGCCCGGAGACCGGCGAGGCAAAGTCGAGGTAGTCGATCGGCGTGTGCTCCAGGATCACCGTGTCGCGCGCCGGATCCATTCGGGTCGTCATTGCCCAGATCACGTCTTTCCAGTTGCGCGCATCGATGTCGTCGTCGGTGACGATCACGAACTTGGTGTACATGAACTGCTTGAGATAACCCCACACGCCCATCATCACGCGCCGCGCATGGCCGGCGTACTGCTTGCGAATCGTGACGACCGCCAGGCGGTACGAGCAGCCTTCCGGAGGCAGATAGAAGTCCGCGACCTCCGGAAACTGCTTCTGCAGGAGCGGCACGAAGACTTCGTTGAGCGCGAGCCCGAGGATCGACGGCTCATCGGGCGGCCGGCCGGTGTAAGTGCTGTGATAGATCGGCCGCTCGCGATGGGTGATGCGCTCGACCGTGAATACCGGGAACTCCTCCACCTCGTTGTAATAGCCGGTGTGATCGCCGAAAGGTCCTTCGGGCGCGGTTTCGCCCGGCCGGATGAATCCTTCGAGCACGATCTCCGCATTCGCCGGGACCTGCAGGTCGTGGCTCCGGCATTTCACGAGCTCGGTGCGGCTG
This sequence comes from Steroidobacteraceae bacterium, assembly GCA_036557045.1. GTDB lineage: Bacteria > Pseudomonadota > Gammaproteobacteria > Steroidobacterales > Steroidobacteraceae > DATBVX01. The sequence goes on along the minus strand of DATBIF010000308.1, from coordinate 3,591 downwards.
CCACGCAGGAGTCCCGCGAACGCATACTCCGAAAGCGTGTCGGGCACCGGGGTGACGGCGGCGAGCGTCGTCGCCGGATCGGCGCCGAGCACGACGGCCACGGGGAACGGCTGGCCCGGACGCGCACGCTGCCAGTCGCGATAGTCGAGCGCACCGCCGCGGTGCGCCAGCCAGCGCATGATGAGTCGGTTGCGGCCGATCACCTGCTGGCGATAGATACCGAGATTCTGTCGATCGCGTTCCGGTCCGCGCGTAACGACGAGGCCCCAAGTGATCAGCGGGGCCACATCTTCCGGCCAGCAGGTCTGGATCGGCCACTGCCCGAGATCCACCTGGCCCGCTTCGAGCACCACACTCTGGCAGGCGCCGCTGCGCACTTCCTTCGGGGCCATGTCGAGCACCTTGCGCAGCACCGGGAGCTTGTCCCACGCGTCCTTGAGCCCCTTCGGCGGCTCGGGCTCCCGCAGGTAAGCGAGGAGCTTGCCCACCTCGCGCAGGTCCGCCGCGGATTCCTGGCCGAGCGCGAACGCGACGCGGCCGACCGTGCCGAACAGGTTCCCCAGCACGGGAACGTCGTATCCTTGCGGACGTTCGAAAAGGAGTGCCGGCCCGCCGCGCGCCAGCGTGCGCGTACAGATCTCCGTCATCTCGAGCCGCGGGCTGACGGGGACAGCGATGCGCTTGAGCTCGCCGCGTGCTTCGAGCTGGTCAAGGAAATCACGAAGATCGGAGTACATGGCGACATTGTAGGGTGTCGCCGTGTCTCAGGTTCTGCTATTGCCCGGTGTCGTGCGACCAGCGGAACGGCATCGAGAAGCCGAGTTGCAGATCGGGCGAATCCTGCGACAGCCCGATGGTGAGAGCGGTGTCGAGCGACCGCCCGCTCGGGAAGGAGCGGGTCATGCCGATGGAGAGCGTGCCGTTGTTGACGTAGGTACCGGGGACCTCGTCGCCATTGAGACGCGTGCGGTCCGTGAACGACTGTTCGAAGGTCACGTTTACGGAGGTTTCAAGGTTCAGCGCGAGCGCGAGCCCGAGCTGCAGATCGATGCTGTCACCTGGATCGATGCGGTTCTCGCCCTTGCGCGCGGCAAGGGCGTCCGTATAGCTCAGGGTTCCGAAGAAGACCACGGGGTCGAGGACGCTCACGGCGGTGAGCGAGGCTGAGAGCGTCTGAAAGCCGGTGCCGAACGGGAGCTCACCCTTGCCCAGGCCGAAAGGATCTTTCGCCGTCACCATTTTCCATCGCAAGGAACCGAGGAACTGCGGCCCGTTGCGCCCGAAGAGGCGCGGCAGATCACGGCTGAACGCGATCTCGAGATCGCCAACACCGTGATCGCTGTCCGTGATCTCCTCGCCGTCCCCCGTGAGGCGGCTGTCATCCTCGTAGACGTACGGTGCACGCACTTCGACCTGCGATTTCCACGGCAAACCGAGGCGCGCGGTGAGCGCGGCGGTCACAGTGTTGCGGCGCAGGCGCTGCGAGAAGATGTCGCCGACGATCAACACCGGGAATATCGTGAAGCCGTCGATCACGAGGCTCTCGGACGAGGAATGTGCATAGCTGAAGGACGGTGCCAGCTCGAAGGTCCATTCCGGCAGCAGCAGTCCGCCGCGGTCGATGAGCGTGCGCTCGAAGGCCGCGCGGATGAGCTGCTGGTCGTTGGCCGGGGCAAGACTCGACGCGGACGCGCCGCCGGACCCGGACGCGAGACTCGCGGCTCCCGGGTTCGACGCTTCTGGGCGAGCCGCAGTGTCTGAAACCCGTGTGCCAGCCGCGACGGGCACCGTGGTCGCCGCGCCAACAGTTTCGCCTGCATCCGAGTACGACTGGGTCACGGCCACCGCCGGTGCCGGTGTAATCGCCCCGGCGCCGTTGACCGTGCGTTCGAGCTGCTCGATGCGCCCGATGAGATTGCGGATCACCTGATCACGCACGACCAGTGCGTGCTTGAGCTCCTCGATCTGGCCCTGCGTGTCCGGCGACGGTGCGGTGGCGGGCGTCTGTGCCCAGGCGCCGGAGACCTGCCACGCCAGTGCGAGCAGTAACCACGGGCTCGCGACCCCGCATGCGCGTGTCATCGGGCCCCCGGCTGCATCGTACGGGTGAGCGGAGCGGGACCGGTGCCGCGCAGGAGTCGTTCTACGGAGGGCAGATCCGGTACACGCAGGTCCGCAATCTCTGGAGCAAGGGGATCTGCAACGGGCGTGGGATCGCCCTCGCGGAAGACGACGAAGGCGATTCCGCCCTTCCACAGCTGCTGGAAACGCTCTGTCGAGACCGTGAGGTTGCCGAACGCCGGATCGCCGAGCACGACGCGATCCGCGATTGCACCGCGCATCACCACGAAGTGGTCGAGGCCGTGAATGCGCACCGGCACGATCGCGGACGTCCGCAGGGCGACGAGCTCCTCGAAAGTCATGCCGCCGTAGCCCTCGGCCTCGTAGCCGGCCGCCTTGGCAAAACGCTTCAGATCGAGCAGCGAGAACCCGCCGCGGGCGCGCACGCGCTGCGGATCGACACCACGCAGGATCCAGGTCGCCACGGTGTACTCGCTCACCGGGCGTCCGAGGTCGTAGGTGAGCACGGTGCTGAGCGCGGCCGCCCCACAGCTGACGTCCCAGGTCTGCGGCACGAGATGCGAAAAGCGCAGTTCCTGCATCGAGCGGACCGGCACGGCGACGCGCGTACCCGCGGGATCGATCGCGGCGGTCGCGGACATCGCCTCAGCGGAGATCAGCGCCAGCACCAGCAGCGCTGCTTGCACAGCGGATACTCGCGTCATCAGTGACCGGACAGATTGAGTTGGCGCACCTCGCCGACCTGCGAATCGATGTTGATGTTGAGATTCACCAGCACATTCACCACCGATTGCACCGCGTTCACATTGACGAGCGCCCGCAGGTCGCTTTGCGCGCTGTCCTGCAGGAGCAGGCTTGCCGTGTCGAGCGCATTCGCGGCACGCTGCACCGCGAGCGTCCCGTCGGCAGTGACTTGCGTGCCGCTGGCCGTGAGGTGCGAGGCATGCACGACGATCTCGTCGAGCTGTGAGTCGTCGGCCCCCGCGGTGATCGCATCGAGCTGCTCGTCCGTAAGCGGTTCGGCGCCCAGGGCGGGATGCCCCAGCATCGCGGCGCTCAGCGCAAGGGCGAGTGCCCTTCCCGCGTGGCGCCGCAGTAGCGTTCTGATAGTCATCGTTTCGATCCCCTGCTGTGAAACCCTAGAGCCCGTACCCGGTGCGGTACTGGCTGAAGACATTCGATTGGTTGAGCACTCCGGTCAGGCTCCCGGACTTGAGGCGGTCGGGCTGCAGCGCCGTCACGTTCAGCGCGTTGCCGATGATTGCATCCGCGGCATTCACGGCGTTCACCGCGCGCAGGCCGCGCTGCGCACCATCTTCCAGCGTGATCGAGTTCGTTGCGTCGATCATCGCCGAGGCCTGGCTCATGGCGATGAGATCCGCTTCCGCGTCAGCCAGCGTGGCGCCAGCGTGCGTGCTCGATTCCTCGGCGATCGAACTGCCGCCCGAGCTGTGCGAGCTGGCTGACACTTCGTACACCACGACGTCGATGCGCGTTTCCTGGCGCTCG
>DATBIF010000307.1:0-5537 GCA_036557045.1 Steroidobacteraceae bacterium | reverse complement strand
GTTCACGGGCGTTACCGCCGCGGGCCTGGCGCTGATCGGGCTGGAGCTGCTGGGTGCGACTCGCGTGCGACCGATCGTGGTCGCGTCGTTGCTGGTCATTTACGCGGTGCTGAGCTGGTTCGATCCGCGTTTCCTGATCAGCCTGATCGCGACGGTGCTCGGCACCTTGCTGTGCGTCGCGGGACTTCTGAGCAAAGCGCGCGCGCCCGGATCGATGCTGGTGCTCGGGGGACTCGCGGTCTCAATCGTCGCCGCGATCGCGCAGCAGCGTGGCGTCGCACTCGACCCGCAACGCTTCGATCACAACGCGACGTATCACGTGCTGCTGCTGCCGTCACTCTGGCTGATCTACGCCGGTCTGCGCCGGCTATCCTCGCGCGCAGCCCCCCTGCTTCACCAGGCGATGCCGTAGTCCTCGCCGTGATTGCTCGAGCCGCCCCACAGCGTGCCATGTGCGCGATCGAAGTAGATGGCATTGATCGGGCCGGAAGTGCGCTCCTCGAACTCGAGCTGGTAGCCCATGCGACGCAGATCGTCGCGGACCCAGGGCGCGATCTTGTCGTTGAGCGTGAGGCGCCCCGGTATCGACTCATGCTCGCCGAATGAATCGCGCATCTGGTAGCTGGTGATGTTCGCGGCTTCGGTCGCTTCCTGCACCGTCATGCCGAACTCGACGACGTTGAGGAAGAACTGCAGCAGGTTCTGGTCCTGCGTGTCGCCGCCCTGCACCGCCATCGCGAGGTACGGCTTGCCATCCTTGAGCGCGAGCGTCGGCGTGAGCGTGGCGCGCGGACGCTTGCCCGGCTCGACGACATTGAACGGGTTGTCGGCGGCATCGAGCACGAAGCTCTGCATGCGCTGGCTCATGCCAATGCCGGTCTTGCCCGCGATCACGGCCGGGAGCCAGCCGCCGCTCGGCGTCACTGACACGACCCAGCCTTTGTCATCCGCCGCCTCCACGCTCGTCGTGCCGAGGCGGAAGTGACGATCGAATTGCGCCATCGCCGTGGCGTTGGCCGCCGGCATCTTGCTGTGCCAGCGCTGCAGCAGCGCCTGGTACGGGTTCTTCTCGCCCTGGAAAGGGTACGGATCGCCCGGACCGATGTCCGGGTCATTACGCTCGAAGCCGACGAGCTTCGCGCGCGCGCGCGCGTAATCCTTCGACAGCAATCCCTTGATCGGCTCGGCAGGCGGGAAATACGGATCGCCGTAATAGAAGTCGCGATCGGCGTACGCGAGGTTCATCACCTGGTACAGCGTCTGGATGTAGCGCGTGCTGTTGTAGCCCATCGACTTCAAATCGAAGTTCTCGAGCAGGTTCAACGCCTGCAGCATCACCGGGCTCTGCACCCAGGTCGTGAGCTTGTAGACCTCGATGCCCTTGTAGTTCGTGTGCAACGGATCTTCCAGGTGCACTTTCCAGTTGGCGAGATCCTGCATCGTGATGAGACCGCCGACCTCTTTCGAGCCGCGCACGAACTCCTGCGCGATGTCGCCCTTATAGAAGCGGTCGTAGGCAGCCATGATGGCGGCCTTTCGATCCTTGCCCGCGGCGCGCGCTTGGCGCTCCGCCTCGACCAGCTTGCGCAGCGTCGCCGCAAGGTCTGGCTGGCGGAAGATCTCGCCCGGCTCAGGCGCTTCGCGCGGCTGACCGAGGTGCACGAGGAGCGTGCGCTTCGACTCCGGCCATTCCTTGAGCCTCGCCTTGTTGCGCTCGATCGAGTCCGCCGTCTCGCGCTCGATCGGATAACCATCCGCGAGCGCGATGGCAGGAGCGAGAACGTCCTCGAGGCTGAGCGTGCCGAATTCCGCGAGCATCGTGATGATTCCGCCCGGCGTACCGGGCGTCACCGCCGCCAGCGGCCCCAGATCCGGCGGGACTTTCATTCCCCTGGAACGGAAGAAATCCGGGGTCGCGCCAGTAGGTGCGACGCCGAGCGCGTTGACACCGATCACCTTGCCGGTGTTCGGGTTGTAGATGAGTGCCTGTGTTTCCCCACCCCAGCTGAGGACATCCCACATCGTCGCGGTCGCGGCGATCATCGCGCACGCCGCATCCACGGCATTGCCACCCCTCTGAAACGTCATTGCCCCGGCGGTCGCCGCCAGGGGCTTGCCGGTAATCGCCAGCCAGTGCTGACCGTGCAGCGGCGGCTTCTGCGTCTTGGCGGCCGCATTCAGCGAAACCGCCAGCAGTGTGCACGCCAGGAATGCCGACAAGCGTATGACGGGGCGCGATTGCATGGAACGATCTCTCCGGGCAGTGATGGCAAAGACGCGGATTATGCGGCCTCTTCGAGCATCTTCACCAGCCTGTAGAGCGTGTAGTTGATGGGCGTCGCGACACCGAGTTTCTCGCCAAGCCTGACCACGTAGCCATTCAGCGAATCGATCTCGGTGCGCTTGCCGCGCGCGATGTCCTGCGCGGTCGAGGACAGCGCCTCGGGCATGATTTCACCCAGCTTGAGTCCTGCCGCGACCTGCTCGGCGACCTCGAGCTGCACTCCAGCCGCGCGCGCGACGCTCACGGTTTCCTCCGCCACGCGCACCAACAATGCTCTCATCCCCGGATCGCGCACGATCCGGCCGTAACGGGCGCGCGCGAGCGCCGAGATCGCGTTGTAAGTGCAGTTCAGGACCAGCTTCTTCCACAGGGTGGCGCGGATGTCCGCGGTGACCTGGCAGGGAATATCGGCGCGATTGAAGATCCGGGCCAGCTCTTCCAGCCTGGCGAGCGGCACGCCTGCGCGGGTGGCGCCGATCACGAGATCCCCGCGGCTGCTGTGGCGTACATGCCCGGGGCCCGCCATCTCCGCGGCGACGTAGACCGCCGCGGCGAATACTTCGAGCTCCGCCGCTGCACGCATTCGCTCCGCGTTGTCGACTCCGTTCTGCAAACTCACGACCTGTGCCTGCCGCACCAGCGCCGCGATCTGCTTCGCCGTCGTTTCCGTGTCAGTCGTCTTCACGCAAACGAGCACGAGCTGCGCATCGCGCACCGCTTCAATGCTGGCCGACGCGGCAACGCGAATGCGCTCCTGCACGCGCACGCCGTCGAGGAACAGTCCGTCGCGCTGGATGGCGTCGACGTGTTGCGCTCGGCCGATGAGCGTGACCGGCGCACCCGCCCTTGCCAGCATGCCGCCGTAATAGCAGCCCACGGCACCGGCGCCGACGACGGCGATGCGCGGCCAGGGTTCCATAGCCACGTACGCGCCCCTCAGTTCGGCTGCGCGGGGACGCCGGCCAGCTTCGCCGGCGTCCGTGCCCGCAGGCGCTCGAGCGCGAGCGCCGAAACGAGCGCCAGCAGACAGAAAACGATGAGCGGCGTGTTGCCGGTCCTCGCATACGGCGTGAGTCCCGTTCGTGGCTGAACCGTCGCCCTGAGGATTCCGGGCTCGAATTGCGGCAGGCGCTGTACAACCTCGCCGCGAGGGTCGATCACGACGGTGATGCCATTGTTCGTTGCACGCAGCATGTAACGACTCGCCTCGCGTGCGCGCATGCGCGCGATCTCCAGGTGCTGATGCGGCGCGGTCGAATCGCCGAACCAGGCGTCATTGCTCACGTTGACGAGCAAGGTGGCCTGCTTGAGCACGGCGAGCTGCTGATTGCCATAGGCATCCTCGTAGCAGATCGTCGCGCCAAGCTTCTCGCCCGCGGCTACCAGCGGCGGCTGCTCGGGATCTCCCGGCGTCATGTCGACGTATGGCAGGCTCATCAGACGCATCCACCTGCGCACCAACGGTGGCACCGGAAAGAACTCGCCGAAGGGCACCAGGCGGCGCTTGTCGTACCAGGTCAGAGCGCCGTTCACCGCGACGATGGAATTGCGGAACTGATCCTTCGCGAAGTCGTAGCGCAGGATACCGATGATCAGGTCCGAGCCGTGCGCTTGCGCGTCGCGATAGAGCGCGGCGAGGTAGTCTTTCAACTCGTGCTCCAGCGCCGGCAAAGCCGCTTCGGGCCACACGATGATCTGGCTGCCGAAAGCCTGCTCGGTGAGGTGGCGATACAGGCGCAGGGTCGCGTCACGATTCTCCGCCTGCCACTTGAGATCCTGCGAGATCGCTCCCTGCACCAGGCTCACGCTGACGGGCGAGCGCACCGGCTGCGCCCAGTCGATGCGCGCCAGCAGCGCGCCCAGGAGCCAGATGGCGACGAACGCTCCGCCTGCGACCGCACGCTGCAGGTGGGTGCCTCTGAGCAGGACGACGATCGCTCCCGCTGACACCAGCACCAACAAGCTGATCAGGTACACGCCGCCCACCGGGGCATAACCCACCAGCCAGGAGTCGATCTGGCTGTAACCGAGTGCAAGCCAGGGAAAGCCGCTCAACACCCAGCCTCGCAGCCATTCCATCAGCAGCCACGTCGCGGGAACGCCGAGGAGCCACCGCACCAATGCGTGCCGGGGCAGCCAGCGCTGCGCGCAGTAGCCGACCAGGGCGTGGTACAGGCCCATGATCGCCACCAGGCCGAGCATGAGAATGAACGCGACCCAGACGGGCGCCTGTCCGAAGGTGTGCACGCTCGTGTAGAGCCAGTAAGTCCCGGCCAGGAAGGTTCCGAGACCGAACCAGAACGCAAGCCACGCCGCGCGTCGCGGCGTGGCCGCTTGCCACAGGAGAAAAAGCGCCGCGGGGCACAGCACTGCCAGCGGAAACAGCTCGAACGGCGCGAACGCCAGCGACAGTGCGCTCCCCAGCAGGAAGCTGAGCAGCGCCGCCCAGCGATCAACCAGTGGCGCGAGCCTCATTCATCCACGCGCACAGGAACGTCGCGCGGCGTCGTGACACGCAGCGTGTCGATGCGTCGGCGATCGACCCGCACGACGCGAAACTCGATGCCGTCCACCGTGATGGTCTCGCCACGGCGCGGCAGGCGTCCGAGATGATGCGTGACGAGTCCGCCAATCGTATCGAATTCGTCTTCCGCAAGGCGACTGCCGAGATACTCGTTGAGCTCGTGGATGCGCGTGAGTGCGCGCACCACGAACTGGCGCGGCCCCTCGCGACGGATCGGCTGGTCGTCCTCGACGTCGTACTCGTCGTCGATCTCGCCTACGATCTGCTCGATCACGTCTTCAATCGTCACCAGGCCGGAGACGCCGCCGTATTCGTCCACCACGATCGCCATGTGATTGTGGCTGCCGCGAAACTCCTTGAGCAGGACGTTGAGGCGCTTACTCTCGGGCACGACCACAGCAGGACGCAGGAATTCCTTGATGTCGAACTCCGGGCGCTCGTCCGCTTCGGCGAAGTACTTGAGCAGATCCTTGGCGAGCAGGATCCCCACCACGCGATCGCGATCCTCGCCGAGTACCGGGAAGCGCGAGTGCCCGGATTCGACCACGACCGGCAGGATTGCCTGCGGCGGATCGTCGCGCTCGATACTCACCATCTGCGAGCGCGGCACCATGATGTCGCGCACCTGCGTGTCCGCCACTTCCAGCACGCCCTCGATCATCGTCAGGGCGTCGGCGTCGATGATTCCGCGTTCGCTGGCCTCGCGCAGCTCCTCGACCAGTTGCTCGC
>DATBIF010000306.1:0-7076 GCA_036557045.1 Steroidobacteraceae bacterium | reverse complement strand
TGACGATGATGAGACGCATGGACGGCGGCGTGCACCCCTCGCTACGAGGGCCGGCTCTTCTGCGCCTCCTCGGCGTGATGATCGGTGAGCTTTTCCTTGTGCTTCTTCACGCGCCGGTCGAGCTTGTCGGCGAGCAGGTCGATGGCGGCGTACATGTCCTGGTCCACCGCGTCCGCGTAGATCTTGCCGCCGCTCACGGACACGGTCGCCTCGGCCTTCTGGCGCAGCTTCTCAACGGTCAGGATGCAGTGCACGTCGATGAGCGAGTCGAAGTGACGCACGATCCGCCCCAGTTTCTTGCTGACATAACCGCGCAACGCTGGGGTGATGTCCACATGATGACCGGTGAGGTTGAGCTGCATGGCACGCTCCTGTTTGTCTGGTTGTTGATTCAACGGGTACCGTTGGCCCGCTTGCGCTCATTGGAGGGCGCAAGCTGCATCGCCTCGCGGTACTTGGCGACCGTGCGGCGCGCGACCGGAATGCCTTCCTGCGATAGAAGCTCGGCGATCTTGCTGTCGCTGAGCGGGCTGGCGGGGTCCTCCTGGGCAATGAGTTTGCGGATCTTGGCGCGGATGGCGGTCGAGGAAGTCTCGGTGCCGTCTTCGCCGGCGACGTGGCTCGAGAAGAAATGCCGGAATTCGTAGACACCGCGTGGCGTATGCATGTACTTGGCGGTGGTGACACGTGAAATCGTCGACTCGTGCATCTCGACCGCCTCCGCGACGTCGCGCAGGATCATCGGCTGCATCGCTTCGTCGCCCTGGTCGAAGAACGCGCTTTGCCGCTGCACGATGCAGCGCGCGACCTTGAGCAGCGTGTCGTTGCGGATCTCGAGGCTGCGCAGCAACCAGCGCGCCTCCTGCAGCTGCGCGCGCAGATTGGCGTGATCGGCGGAGCGTCCGAGCATGCCGGCGTAGCTCTGGTTCACGCGGATGCGGGGTAACGTCGCCGGGTTGATCTCCACCGACCAGCCGGTGTCGGTACGCCGGACGAACACGTCGGGCACCACGTACTCGGCGGTGCCGGCGTGAATCGCCGAGCCGGGCCGCGGATGACAGGAGCGCACCAGAGCGAGCGCGTTCTCGAGCTCTTCGTCGCCGACGCGCAGATGGCGCTTGAGGAGTGAGTACTGCTGCGCGGCGACTTCGTCGAGGTGCTTCTCGGCAATGCGCAGCGCCAGCTCCAGGCCCGGTGTCTGCGGGTCGAGTTGCGCGAGCTGCAGGACAACGCACTCGCCGATGGAACGCGCCCCGACTCCTGCCGGATCGAGGCTCTGAACCTGCGCGAGCACCCGTTCGATCTCGGGCAGCTCCACGGCGAGATCCGGCAGCAGGCTCTGACGGATCTCATCGAGCCCGTCGCTCAGATAGCCGTCATCGTTGACGGCATCGACGATGGCGCGGCCGATCGCCTGGTCACGCGGATCGAGGCGCGCAAGCTCGAGCTGCCACGCCAGATGTTCCTGGAGCGTCTGGCTGCGCTGGTCGGAGAATTCCTGGGCGCGATCCTCGTCCCCGCTCCACGGGGTCTCCGACGGTCCGGTCGTCTGTTCCGCCCAGGCGTCGTCGGCGATCTCCACTTCAGGGGTGGGCTGCGTCTCGCGAACCTCCGCGGTGGGCTGCGGGGCCACGTCCGTCGGTGTCGCCTCGAACGTGCCGGTGGCGGTCTCGGGCGCTTCGTCGAGCGACTCGAGCATCACGTTGCTCTCGAGCGCTTCGCGGATGTGTGCCTGCAGATCGAGCGCGGGCAACTGCAGAAGGCGGATCGCCTGCTGGAGCTGCGGGGTCATCGTCAGCTGCTGACCCAGCCTGAGCTGCAGCGTCGGTTTGAGCATCGGGAAGTGGGGTCGGGTCCTGAGGTTAGAGCTTGAAGTCGTGCCCCAAGTACACCTCACGGACCTGCGGGTTGGCAAGGATCTGTTCCGGGGATCCGGCGGCGATCACCGTGCCCTGATTTACAATATACGCACGGCCACAAATTCCTAATGTTTCCCGCACGTTGTGGTCGGTGACGAGCAATCCGATACTGCGGCTCGTCAGGTGGCGGATGATGCGCTGAATGTCGATCACCGAGAGCGGGTCGACGCCCGCGAACGGCTCGTCCAGCAGCATGAAACGGGGCTCTGCCGCGAGCGCCCGCGCGATTTCCACGCGCCGCCGTTCGCCGCCCGAGAGGCTGATCCCGAGGCTCGAGCGCACGTGGCCGATGTGCAATTCCTCGAGCAGCGCTTCGAGCCGCTCGCTGCGCCCCCGGTTGTCGAGCTCGGGCCGCGTCTCGAGGATCGCGAGGATGTTGTCCTCGACCGAGAGCTTGCGAAATACCGAGGCTTCCTGCGGCAGGTAACCCAGCCCGAGCTGCGCGCGCCTGTGCATCGGCAGCGTCGTCAGTTCCCTCTCATCGAGATGGATGCGGCCGCGCTCGCACACGATGAGCCCGACGATCATGTAGAAAGCGGTGGTCTTGCCGGCACCGTTCGGGCCGAGGAGCCCGACCACCTCGCCGCTGGTGACCTCGAGAGAGAGGTCCTGGACCACCTGGCGCGATTTGTAGGTTTTGGCCAGGCCCTCGACCCGCAGCGTGCTCATCGCGGGCGATCCGTCGTCGCCGGCTTGCCCTCGACATTGCGCGGGTTGATGGTGATGCGCACGCGCTCGTCACCCTGGTCCGACGCGTTCGCGAGCACGCGTTGGTCGCGGATGCTGTAGACGAGGGTCTGGCCGCGGATGTCGTTGTGACCATCCGTGAGGTAGGCATCCTGCAGCATGCGGATGGTCTCGCTCGAGAAATCGTACTCGATCGATCCGGCGCGGCCGTGCGCGATGTCCTCGCTGTTTTCCAGCTTCTGCTCGAATTCGGCGGGCGAGCCGGTGATCACTGCGCGCGAGATCTGGTTGTCCGCGAACGTTACCGATGCGTTGTCCGACTTGAGTGACCCGCCCTCGACCAGGATCCTCACGTTGCTGTGGAACTCCCACTTGCTGTTCTCGAAGTTGAGGCCGGTGGCGGTCGCTTCGTCCGCCTCGACACTGGTATCGCCTTGCGAGACGCGCACCTTGCGAAACAGCAGCGTGTTCTTCGCGTAGTCGAAATCCGACGACTGCGCGTCCACGTTGATCGGGAGATCGGAGCGCTTCGGTCCGGCGCCGTAACCCGCGCCGCTGATCACGGCCAGGGCGAGCGCGCACATCGCAGCCGTCCACGGACGCAGGAATGCGCCGGGTCTGCGGCGATCAGCGGACGAAGCGGCCATGCACGCCCGATTCTAGCTTCAGCCGTTCGCCCTTCAAATCCGCCGTCAGCCCGATCGTGCTGAGGCGGCGCCTGCCCCACTCGATGTCGACGCGCTCGCGGGTCCTGGCGATGTGCGTCAGCGTATCGACGCTCAGGCGTGAGGTGCGGATCACGGCGTCGTTCTCGGACTCGGCCTGCGGGCGGCCGACCACCACGACATTGCCGAACAGATCGAGTGTGCGCGAACCCGGCGGCACCGAGCCATGATCTGCAGTGAGCGTCCAGTCCAGGTCCGCCTCCGTGTGGTAGACGAGCATGAGATCGTCCATCTGCACGCTGTCGTCGGCGGGATCCTGCTGCATGTGTTGTGCGTCGACGCGGTACAGCGGCAGGCCGTCCTCGCCCGTCTCGACGATGCGCGCAGCCTTCATGTAGTAGCCGAGCGGCGGTGGCTCGGGCGGCGGCGAGGGACTGACCACGTCCTGCACATGGCGGCCCGTAAGCAGGCTCGCGAGCGCGACCGCCAGCAAGGCGAGGATGATGAATACGCGCCAGATCATTGCGAGGCCTCGCGAGCCGCTAGCAGCCAATCGCATACTTCGCGTACCGCGCCGCGCCCGCCCTTGATCGAGGTCACGCGGTCGGCCGCAGCAAGCGCCTCGCCGTGCGCGTCGGCCACTGCGACCGCCACGCCCACCGCTCGCATCAAGGGAACATCCGAGCTGTCATCGACCAGGCACAACGCTTCGGCTCGTGACAGCCCGAGCTGCGTCAGCCAGCGATCCAGCGCCGCCACCTTGTCTTCGCAGCCCTGCTCGACACAACGCACACCGAGCTCGCGGCAACGCGCGCTGACAGCTTCGCAGCGGCGACCGGACAGCACCAGGATTTCGATGCCGGCGCGCATGGCAAGTTTCAACCCCAGGCCATCATGAACGTGGAACGCCTTGAGGGCCTCGCCGTCAGCGTTGAAATACAGGCGTCCATCGGTCATGACGCCGTCGACGTCCAGAACCAGCAACCGAACGCGCTCGAGCGCGGCAGCTGCCCGAGTGGCCCCGGCCACTCCTACATCACTCCGGCGCGCAACAGATCGTGGACGTTCAGCGCCCCGACCAGGACGCCCTCGGCATCGACGACCGGCAGCGCCGTGATGCGATGTTCCTCCATCAGATGCACGGCTTCGGCGGCGAGCGCCTTGGGAGCAATCGTGTATCCGCCGCGTGTCATTACCGCATCCATGCGCGTCGCATGCACGTCGACCTGGCGATCGAAGGAGCGCCGCAAGTCACCGTCGGTGAAGATGCCGAGCACGCGCCGCTCGGCATCCACGATCGCGGTCATGCCCAGGCCCTTGCGTGACATCTCAACCAGTCCCTGCGCGAGCGCAGTATCGGCGCTGACCATCGGGACGTCCTTGCCGGTGCGCATGATGTCTTCGACGTGCAGGAGCAGCCGGCGGCCCAGGCTCCCGCCCGGGTGCGAGCGCGCGAAATCCTCTTCGGTGAATCCGCGATGCTTGAGAAGCGCCACCGCCAGAGCGTCGCCCATCGCGAGCGTCGCGGTCGTGCTCGCAGTCGGCGCGAGGTTGAGCGGACAGGCTTCCTCCGGAACGCTCACGTCGATGTTGACCGTGGCGGCACGCGCCAGCGTCGAATCCGGATTGCCGGTGAGCGAGATGAGGGGTACCCCGAGCCTGCGCAGATGCGGGACCAGAGTGATGATCTCGGCAGTCTCACCGGAATTGGACAATGCGAGCACCACGTCCTGGCGCGTGATCACGCCGATGTCGCCATGGCTCGCTTCCGCAGGGTGCAGGAAAAATGCCGGCGTGCCAGTGCTCGAGAGCGTCGCGGCAATCTTGCCGGCCACGTGGCCGGACTTGCCCATGCCGGTGACGATGACCCGGCCCTTGCATTCCAGGCACAGGCGGCACGCGCGCGCGAAGGACGCGTCGAGCCTCGGAATGAGTGCCGCGACGGCTTCCGCTTCGGTCTTGAGCGCCTGTCGCCCGAGGCCGAGCAGCGCGTCGTCGCTGAGCGGACCGCCCGCCACGCTGGTCGCCGTGGGGGACTGAGGTTTTGCGGCCATGCCAGCTATTCTACGCGCAATGCGATCCACTAAGATGCTCGGCACTTCAGTGCATGGATGATCGTCGATGACTGCAGACCAGGTCGCCGCCCTGATCCGCGCGGGCTTGCCGCAGGCAACCGTGCAGATCCTGACCGACGATGACACACATTTCGAGGCGCTCGTCGTGACGCCGGAGTTCACCGGCAAGCGCAGCATCGCGCGCCACCAACTCGTATATGCTGCGCTCGGTGCGCGCATGGGGCGCGAGATTCACGCGCTGTCGATCCAGGCTTACACGCCCGAGGAATGGGCCGCGGCGCAGGCCGGCAAACGGCCCTGAACGAGGCACGCAGGAGCAGCAAGTGGACAAACTGCAGATTGCCGGCGGTATTCCGCTCGAAGGCGAGATCCGCATCTCGGGCGCGAAGAACGCGACCCTGCCGATCCTGGCGGGGACGCTCCTTGCTGACGGGACCGTCACTGTCGGCAACGTTCCGCACCTGCAGGACGTCACGACAACCATCGAGCTGCTCGGCCGCATGGGCGTGAGCGTCACGATCGACGAGCGCATGCGCATCGAGGTCGATCCCACGACGATCCGCGAATACTTCGCGCCGTATGAACTCGTGAAGACCATGCGTGCCTCCATCCTGGTGCTCGGACCGCTGGTGGCGCGTTTCGGTCATGCCGACGTGTCGCTGCCCGGCGGGTGTGCGATCGGCGCGCGACCGGTCAACATCCATGTCGCGGGTCTGCAGGCGATGGGCGCCGACATTCACATCGAGAATGGCTACATCAAGGCTCGCGCCAAGCGGCTGAAGGGCGCAAGGCTGGTGCTGGAAACAGTCACCGTCACCGGGACCGAGAACCTGATGATGGCGGGCGCGCTTGCCGAGGGTGAGACCATCATCGAAAACGCCGCGCGTGAGCCCGAGGTCGTGGACCTCGCCAATTTTCTGAATTCGATGGGCGCCAAGGTGCGTGGCGCCGGCACCGACACGATTTCGATCGAAGGGGTCGAGCGACTCAGCGGCACGAGCTACGAAGTGCTGCCGGATCGCATCGAGACGGGCACGTACATGGTGGCGGGTGCGATCACCGGCGGTCACGTGCGTCTCAAGAATACGCGGCCCGATCACCTCGATGCGGTGGTCGCGAAGTTGCGCGAAGCCGGTGCACGAGTTGAGACCGGTGACAACTGGATCGAAGTCGACATGCGCGGCAAGCGGGCGCGTGCCGTGGATGTGCGTACCGCGCCTTATCCGGCTTTTCCGACCGACATGCAGGCGCAATTTGCCGCACTCAATACGGTCGCGAGCGGCGTGAGCACGATCACCGAGACGATCTTCGAGAATCGCTTCATGCACATGCTGGAGATGCGGCGCATGGGGGCCGAGATCCGGCTCGAGGGCAACACCGCCATCATTCGCGGTGTGCAGAAGCTGACGGCGGCACCCGTCATGGCCACTGACCTGCGCGCCTCGGCAAGCCTGGTGCTCGCCGGCCTGGTCGCGGAGGGCACGACGCAGGTCGAGCGCATCTATCACATCGACCGCGGCTACGAGTGCATCGAAGAGAAGCTGCAGCAGCTCGGTGCGCGCATCAAGCGCGCCCCCAGCTGAGAGGCCGTCGCGGGCGGCCATTGGCTGACAATCCCGCCAGACGGCGTCGGATCACGACAGCTGAAGGCAGAGATTGAGAATGTATCCCCGCGAACACAGGGGCCGACGCCGTCGGCAGGAGTCAGCCAATGTCCACCCGCTCCTGCA
>DATBIF010000305.1:0-8653 GCA_036557045.1 Steroidobacteraceae bacterium | reverse complement strand
CCACAAGTCATGACCAATACGACAAAATAATCGCGAAACCGCGACCCGGCACCTAACCGCGGTGGTCTGTACATGAACAACCGCGAAACCGCGACCCGGCACCGCTAGGTGGCTTGCATGCTGCGTGCGCCTCGCGCAATCCCCAGCACGCCGCTGCGCACGACTTCCAGGATCTCGCCGCAGCTCGCCGCATCTGCGACGAACGCGCTCACCTGGGCCTCGCTGCTGGTGAGCTCGACGATGTAGCAATCGGCGCTGACCGACAGGACCTTGCCCGCGGCACGCGCGACGAGCCCCTTCAACGACTCCTGCTGCTCGGGGGCAACGCGGATCTTGATCAGCAGCAGCTCGCGCTCGACGTGCTCGCCGCGCGTCATGTCTTCCGCGCTCACGACGTCGACCAGCTTGAGCAGCTGGCTGCTGATCTGGTGAATGACCTGCTCGGAGCCCTTGGTCACGAGCGTGAGCCGTGACACGGAGGGATCGTCGGTCGGGGCGACGCTCAGCGACTCGATGTTGTAACCGCGCGTGGAGAAGAGTCCCGCGACGCGTGACAGCGCGCCCGCTTCGTTCTGCAGAAGAATGCCGATGACGTGTCGCATTGCTGTCCGACTGACGGGCAAGCCTCGCACCCGGCCGCCCGATCTCGCTCCCTCAACCCTGATTCGCTTTCCAACAATATCCGAACGATCGACCCATGTGGCTGAAACTTGCCCATAGCCGATTTGCTGTTAGTCTCTGGACGGACCGGCACGAGATTTCGATCCTCAAGTGAAAGAGCAACATCAGGTCCTGGAGCGGGCCGCGCACCCGCTTGCCGGACGCACCCTGAGCGGCGCGGAAATCATCGTCCAGATCCTGGCCGACGAAGGCGCGGACGCCATCTTCGGCTATTCCGGCGGCGCGATCCTGCCGACCTACGACGCGGTATTCCTCTATAACCAGGAACACCCGGGCCGCGCGAGCGGCGGCGTGCCGTTGATCGTTCCGGCGAACGAGCAGGGCGCGGGCTTCATGGCTGCGGGCTATGCGCGCGCGAGCGGCAAGGTCGGCGTCTGTCTCGTGACCTCCGGGCCCGGCGCAACCAACACCGTGACGCCGGTGCGCGATTCGATGGCGGACTCCGTGCCGATCGTCGTGATCTGCGGCCAGGTGCCGACGCACGCGATCGGCACCGATGCGTTCCAGGAAGCGCCGGTGCCGAGCCTGATGAGCGCGGTCGCCAAGCATGTCTTCCTCATCACGGATCCGACGCGGCTCGAGGCGACGGTGCGCACCGCCTTCGAGATCGCGCGCACTGGCCGGCCCGGTCCGGTCGTGCTGGATGTGCCCAAGGACGTGCAGAACTGGAAGGGCGTGTTCCGCGGCTCGGGACGCCTGCCGGTGACGGGCTACCGGCAGCGCATGAATCGCCTCACGCAGAACTGCCTGTCCGAGGCCGCCTGCGCGGAATTCTTCAACATGCTGGGCGAAGCGAAGCGCCCGCTGATCTACGCGGGCGGCGGCGTCATCAACGGCGGCGCCGCGTACGCGATGCGCGAGTTTGCGACCGCCTTCGGAATCCCGGTGGTGACGACGCTCATGGGTATCGGTGCCTTCGACACCACGCACCCGCTCTCCATGCGCATGCTGGGCATGCACGGCACCGCCTTTGCGAACTACGCGGTCGACGATTGCGACTTTCTGCTGGCGCTGGGCTCGCGTTTCGACGATCGGGTTGCCGGAGTGCCCGACAAGTTCGCGAAGAGCGCGAAGCGCATCGCTCACATCGACATCGACGCCTCGGAGATCAACAAGGTCAAGCGCGTCAGCTGGAGCCACGTGGGTCTGCTCGCGGACGCGCTGCTGGCGCTGCTCGAATACGGTCAGCGCGCGGGCTTCAGCGGCAAGTATTCGCGCTGGCACGAGCACCTGGGCGCACTCAGGACGCGCCATGCGATGAACTACGACCGCGCGAGCCCGCTGATCCAGCCTTACTACGTGATCGAGCAGATCAATCGCATCACGCAGGGCGAGGCGATCATCTCGACCGGCGTGGGCCAGCACCAGATGTGGTCGGCGCAGTATTTCGATTTCCGCCAGCCGCGCCTGTGGCTCACCTCGGGCAGCATGGGCACGATGGGCTTCGGTCTGCCCGCGGCGATCGGCGCGCAGGTCGCGCAGCGCGAGCGGCTGGTGATCGACATCGACGGCGATGCCAGCATCCGCATGAACATCGGCGAGCTCGAGACCGTGACGACCTACGACCTGCCGGTGAAGATCGTGGTGCTCAACAACTTCGGCGACGGCATGGTCAAGCAGTGGCAGAAGCTCTTTTTCAAGGGCCGCCTGAGCGCGAGCGACAAGTCGCTGCACAAGAAGGACTTCGTCAGGGCCGCGCAGGCGGATGGATTCCGCTTCGCCAGGCGCCTCGATCAGAAGGCTGACGTGCCGGCGGTGATCGATGAGTTCGTGAACTTTGCGGGCCCGGCGTTCCTCGAAGTCATGATCGACCCGGACGCCGGCGTCTACCCGATGGTCGGGCCGGGCCAGAGCTACGAGGAGATGATCACCGGTGATCACATCCCGTCGCGTCACAAGACCGACATCAAGGAGCCGGGCGAATCGGAGATGTTCTGACATGAAATATCTGCACACGATGGTGCGCGTCACCAGCCTCGACGACTCGCTTGACTTCTATTGCCGGAAGCTCGGTTTGCAGGAGCTGCGGCGCATGGAAAATGAGAAGGGCCGCTTCACACTGGTGTTTCTCGCCGCGCCGGGCGATGAAGACGCGCAGATCGAGCTCACCTACAACTGGGATCCGCAGCCTTATCCGGGCGGGCGCAATTTCGGCCACGTGGCTTACGCGGTGGATGACATCTACGCGCTGTGCCAGCGGCTGATGGACCACGGTGTCGTCATCAACCGGCCGCCGCGCGACGGCCACATGGCGTTCATCCGCTCGCCCGACGGCATTTCCATCGAGCTGCTGCAGAAGGGTGCGTCGCTGCAGCCTAAGGAACCCTGGGCGTCGATGAAGAACACCGGGAACTGGTGAGCGGAGTCCCTCGCTGAGCCCCGTCGCACCGCGCGCCGCTGAATCACATGTCCCCGGCGGCGGGTAACGTCACTTCTCGAAATCGCACGCGCTGGCTCAACCGCACGGTCGTCGGCATCGGTCTCGCTTCCCTGTTGAGTGACTGGTCGCACGAGATCGCGACCACCGTCCTGCCGGCGCTGCTAGCGACACTCGGAGTTGCGGCCGCCTGGCTCGGGGTCATCGAGGGCGTAGCGGACGGACTGTCGAGCTTCGCCAAGCTCGCTTCGGGCTACTACACGGATCGCCTGCAACGTCGCAAGCCCGTCGCGGTTGCGGGCTACCTGGTTACCGCGCTTGGTACGGCCGCGTTCGCACTGGCCTCGTCCGCCTGGCATCTGCTCGTGGCTCGCTCGGTCGCGTGGTTCGGGCGAGGCGTGCGTACGCCGGTACGCAAGGCGATCCTCGCTGGCGCCGTGACGCCCGAAAGCTACGGCCGGGCGTTTGGCTTCGAGCGCATGATGGACACGCTGGGCGCCATCGTCGGGCCGCTCACCGCGCTGCTGCTCCTGCAACTGCTTCACGACGACTACCCGAAGGTGCTGGCACTCACGCTGATACCGGGCCTGCTGGCGGCGGGGGTGATGGCGTTCGTCGTCAAGGAGAAGCATCGCGCCGCGGTTGCACACGTGAGCTTCGGCGAGAGCCTGCGCGCTCTGCCGCGCCGCTTCCGTCACTTCCTGGCGGCGGTCACGCTCTTCGGAATGGGCGATTTCGCGCATTCGCTCCTCATCCTCCTGGCGATTCAGAAGCTCACTCCCGAGCTGGGCGCGGCCGCCGCGGCCAGTGTCGGCGCGGGCCTCTACGTGCTGCACAACGTGCTCTACGCCGGGTTCTCGATGATCGCGGGCCTGCTCGCCGATCGCGTCCACAAGGGGCGCGTGCTGGCGTCCGGCTATCTGCTCGCCGCGCTGATGGCGCTGGTGATCATCTGGTTGCCGCTCAACATCTGGACGCTCGCCGTCATCTTCGCGCTCGGGGGAATCTACGTCGCAATCGAGGAGACACTCGAGGATTCCTGCTGCGCGGAGCTCGTGGCAGAGTCGCAGCACGGCATGGCGTTCGGCGCGCTTGCGACGCTGAACGGGATCGGCGATGTCGTGTCGAGCGTCGTCGTTGGCCTGCTCTGGACCAGCTTCGGCACCTCGATCGCCTTCAGTTACAGCGCTTTCTTGTTCGTGCTGGGCAGTGCCATGACCCTGCGCGTGATGTCGGCGCGGGCATGAGGCTGCCTGGGAGAGCAGTCCGCTGCGCTCAGGCGACGACACGCCGTCCCGAGCCAGCACCCAGCCAACGTCAGCCCGTGACCTGCTACTCGTCAGCCTATGGCCATCCGCGGCTGCTCTTCGCCGCGCGCGTTGAAACTCGTGACCCACAGCGTGCAGTCCGCCGCGCTCAGGGCAGGGCTGTACCAGTAGCCCTGCGCGAGATCGTAGCCGGCGGCGGCGAGGAAGCGCGCGTGCCACTCGGTCTCCACGCCCTCGGCCACGACCTGCAGTCGCAGCGCGCGCGCCATCTGCGCGGTCGATTCCACGATCGCGCGGTCGTCGGCGCGCTCCTGCATGTCGATTACGAACGACTTGTCGAGCTTCAGGGCGTGCACCGGCAGATCGCGCAGGTAGCCGAGCGAGGAGTAGCCGGTGCCGAAGTCGTCGATCGAGATCTGCACGTCGAGCGCGTGAATCCTGCGGATCACGTCCAGTGCGCGCGCCGGGTCCTGCAGCATCGCACTCTCGGTGATCTCGAGCTCGAGCCAGCGCGGGGCAACGCCACTTTCGCGTAGCAGCGCCTGCAGCCGCGCCGGAAATTGCGCGTTCTGCAGCATTCGTGCGGACAGGTTCACGGCGACTCGAAGCTGGAGGCCCAGGGCGTTCCAGCGTGCGGCCTGCGCCAGCGCCTCCCGCAGCGTCCACTCGGTCAGCGGTTCGATGAGATCGGTCGGCTCCGCGGCGGCGATGAACTCCGCGGGACTCACGGCTCCGAGGCGCGGATGACGCCAGCGCAGCAGCGCTTCGACGCTCGCGGCGCGGCCCGTGCGCAGGTTCACCTGCGGCTGAAAATAGAGGCTCAACTGGTTGTCCGCGAGTGCTGCGCGCAGCTCGCTCACCATGGTGAGCTTGCGAATGCTGTGCTGATCGTGGGCTGCTTCGTAGTGCTCGAAGGGAGTGCCGCGACGCTTCGAGACATACATCGCCACGTCCGCGTGTCGCAGCAGGGTCTCGGCGTCGGCGGCGTGCTCAGGATAGAGCGCGATGCCCACGCTCAGGCCGACGTCGATCGCGAGGCCGCGCACGTCGATGGGCTTGCGCAGGCAGGCGTGCAGGCGTGTGCACACGTCCGCGAGCTGCGCCGTGTCGCGCACGCCCCCGAGCACCACGGTGAACTCGTCGCCGCCGATGCGTGCCACGAAGCCGTCCTTCGCAAGCGCGGCCTGGAACCGGAACGCCACTTCGCACAGGACGCGATCGCCAAGGTCGTGGCCGAGCGTGTCGTTGACCTCCTTGAAGCGGCACAGGTCCAGCATCAGGAGCGCAACCGACTCGGCCGGTGCGACCGCCGCAAGGGTGCGCCCAAGGTGCGAGGCGAGCTCGGCACGATTGGGGAGCGAGGTGAGCGGATCGTGAGTCGCACGGTACTCGAGGCCGCGTTGGCGCTCCTTGCGTTCGCTGATATCACGCACGATGGCGGTGTAGAGGACTTCGTCCTTGAGCCGGACGCGGCTCACGGATACTTCGGCCGGAAACGATGCGCCGGCGGCGCTCTGCGCGTCGTGCTCGGAGACCGAGCCTGCGAGCGATTCCAGCGTCGCGGCGTCCAGGGCGGGCAGGCTCGGCAGCAATCGATTGAGCGGCGTGCCGATCAGGGCGTTGCCGTCATATCCGAAGAGGCGCGCCGCCGCGGGATTGACGGTCTGGAGCGCGCCTTGCTGATCGATGCCGAGGATGCCTTCCTCCGCTGACTCCACGATGCTCTTCAGCAGCGCGTTGCGGCGGCGCAGGCGCAGAGAGAAGAACAGCGCGCGCAGTGTCTGCACGTCGAGCGACTTGAGCGTCACGATGCCGAGCGCCAGCATCAGTGCGAGCAGTGCGGGGACGACCTCGATGATGAAGCGCCGCGCGAAATACCCGTACACGGAGGCAATGCAAATGGCGAGCACGAGGCCCATGAGCGCGAGGAGATTGGCGCGCCAGCGATGGCGCGCGAAGAATGCGGTGCACGCGCCGGTCAGGACCGCAAGCGCCAACAGGTACGACCAGTCGGGCGGCGACCACGGCAGACCGTTGGCCAGCGACTGCGAGGCGAGGGCCAGCAGCGCGACACCCGGCAGCGTGCGATACACGGGCACCGGCACCATGTCGCCGAGCTCCACCGCGGTTGCGCCGACATAGACGCTCTTGCCGTTGAACTCATCGGCTGCGACGCGCCCCGCCAACACGTCGCTGTACGAGAAGAAGGTGAACGAAGCCGGTGAGAGTGCAAAGTCGATCGGCAGATCAGGAGATTCTGGAAGGCTCGTCGCGTCCGTCACAACTACCGAGGGCAACGTGCGGTCGCCGATGCGCCAGGAGCTGTGGATCCTGCGCACCAGGCCGTCCGAGCCCGGCTGCAGGTTCACGGAGGCGAGCGTGGCGTGACTCGCGAAGCGTTCGAGCGGCTGCGTCAGCACCAGTTCGGAGTCGGCGCCCGACGCCGGCTGCAGAAACGCTGGCAATACGATGCGCGAATGCGGCCAGCGCGCCAGCGCGCTTTCGAGCAGGCTGTCGTCCTCGGCTGTCGACGGGGAGCTGAAGTCGATGTCGATGAAGAGACGCTTCGGGTTCGCTTGCGCCAGCCGGTCGATCAGCGCGGCATGCTGGCGTCGCTCCCACGGCCACTGCCTGAGCTCGGCGAGGCTGCGCGCGTCGATGCCGATGATGACCACATCGGAAGGGGCTTCATGCTGCAGGAAACGGGTGCGTTGATCGCCGAGGTGCCGCTCGAAGCTCTCGAGAGTGCCGGCGGCACGCAGCAATGCGACCAGCGCAAATGCCAGTAACGCGATGAGTGGCCAGCCGCGGCGTCGGCCGGGGATCACCGATGCTTACCGAGCAACCCCGTCACCGTGTCCAGCAGACCGGGCGCCGGCGGTGGGGGCGGAGGCGGCGGCGCAGTAGAGGTGGAGGTTGTGCTCGATCCGGTGCTCGTGTCCGTCGTGCTGTTGCCGAGGTTCAGATCGACGCCGGCATTCACGCCAGCCACGTTGAGATCGACGCTCGTCGAGGCGGTGCCGACATTGAGTGTCGCACCCGCGTTGACAGGCGCGGCGGCGACGCTGGTATCGACAGTTGCCGCTGCGTTGCCGAGATCGACTGACGCGCCAGCATTCGCGCTCGCAACCGGCGTGGAAACACTCGTATCGACCGCTGCAGCGGGCTTGCCGAGATCAATTGAAGCGCCGGCACTGGCCGCGGTAGTGACTGGCCCGGCGCTGATCGTGGTCGCGGCGCCCGCGTCCACCGTACCGGCCGCCAGGTTCACTCCTGTGTCGACCGTAGCCCCTGCGCTGACAGCCGAACCAACGGCCACGCTGGTCGTGGTTCCCACCGCGACGCTGCCCGAGCCGAGATCCACGCTCGTATTGGCGCCGAGGCCCGCCGCGACATTTCCGACCGCGACACCGGCATTTACGCCGGCATCGAGTGTCCCGCTGCCAAGATTCGCGCCCGCGTTTACGCCAACTCCAACCGGACCGGCATCAGCCGAGACACTCGCGTCGACCGCGACGCCGTTGTCGAGAGCTGCGCCCGCGCTCACGGCCAGCGCTGCGGGTCGAGTCTCAACCGAAACTGTGGCGTCCGCAGCGCTGGGACTCGCGCGAATTCCCGCGTCGACACCCACTGTGTCTCCCGAAGTGTTCCCCGCGAGGTCCTCGAGGCCGGGGAGTGCGGGGCCGTCAGGCTGTGCAGCGTTGCGCTGATCGGCCGGACGATCGCTCGAAGTGCCGGGCGTGCTTTCGGTGTCCGGCGTACCACGTCCCGACAGGTCATTGGCGTTCTTGTCGGAGCCGCCGCCCTTGTCGTTATCGCTGCCGGAAGTCGTGACCGGCGCGCCCTTGTCCATGCGCAGCACGCGTATCGTCTTGTCATTCGCGTGACGGATCGCGATCTCGCCGGCGTTGATGTTCACGACGTCACTGTCATCCGGCGCGCGCACTTCGAGTTGACCTTCGAAGAGCGAGATCGTGGTGCCGTCACCCTGCACCGCGACGTTGAATTGCGTCCCCTTGATCACGGCGACGAGGTAGGGCGTCTCGACGCGCAGTTTCTTGCCGAGCCGCTTGCCGACGTCGTAGAACGCGCTGCCTTGCGGCTGCAGGACGCGGTCGATGGGTTCGCTCAGGCCGGCGCTTTCAGGAATTTCGATCTGCGTATTGGCGGCGATCGAAACCGTGGTTGGCCCCTGGCGCAACGCGATCGCGCCGTCCGCGCCGGTACGAATGGCCGCCGGCAGATCGACAGTTGTACCCGTATGCACGGGGCGCACGGTGCCGCGCATCGTGACCGTGACGTCGCCCTTGACGGAGATCACGACGAC
>DATBIF010000304.1:0-1712 GCA_036557045.1 Steroidobacteraceae bacterium | reverse complement strand
CAACGTTCTCTCTGACATTCCTGCAGTCGCTACGCACAGAGATCGACGCGCTTCTAGCCTCTCTCCCGTCCGACTCGCAGGCGGGAGACGACGGCAATGCCTCGAAGAACCGAGACGCGCGAAAGCATTCAGCTGGGTCTGTTCGAGCAAGGGCAGCCCAACGTCGAGCTGTCGCCGGCCAGGAGACAGGAACTGGCGGCGCTGATCGAAGCCCTGATGATCGAGATCGCAGCCGCGCTCGCAACCGGGGAGGCCGGCGATGACCAAGATCACCGCTGAGCACCTGGCGCGCAGCGCCTACGTCTACATCCGCCAGTCGACGGCCGATCAGCTGCTGCACAATCACGAGAGCCGGCGCCGACAATATGCGCTCGCCGACCGTGCCCTTCAGCTCGGCTGGACCACCGTCGAGATCGTCGACGACGATCTTGGCCGCTCCGGTGGCGGGGTCGCCCGACCCGGGTTCGATCGCCTGATCGGGGCGATCTGCGCCGGGGGTGTTGGCGCGGTGCTGGCGATCGAGGCCTCGCGTCTCGCCCGCAATGGCCGCGACTGGCACATGCTGATCGAGTTCTGTGGACTGGTCGGCACGATCCTCGTCGACGAGGACGGAATCTACGATCCTCGTCATCCCAACGATCGGCTGCTGCTCGGCATGAAGGGCACGATGAGCGAGCTCGAACTGTCGCTGTTCCGACAGCGCTCGCAGGAAGCGCTGCGCCAGAAAGCCAAGCGCGGCGCACTGTTCTTGCGCGTGGCGGCCGGCTATGTGAAGGTGGGCCGCGACCGGATTGAGAAGGACCCAGACCAGCGCGTGCAGGGTGCATTGAAGCTCTTGTTCGCGAAGTTCGCCGAGTTCCGCAGTGCACGCCAGGTTCACATCTGGCTCAGGGACGAGGGCATCGAGTTGCCGGTCAAGGCGCACAATCCCGAGGCGGACGGCGTCGTCTGGCGATTGCCGGCCTACAACACCGTGCGCAACATGCTGGCCAACCCGATCTACGCCGGCGCCTATGCCTTCGGCCGGACCACGAGCAAGGTGAGCGTCGAGAACGGCCGCAAGCGCGTGCGGCGCGGCGTCCATCGCCCGCTCGGCGAATGCGACGTGCTGATCAAAGACCATCACGAGGGCTACATCAGCTGGGAGGAGTTCGAGCGCAATCAGCGGGTGATCGCCGACAATGCCATGAGCAAGGGCAGTGCTGTCGTGAAGGGCGCGGTGCGCAAAGGCGAGGTGCTGCTGGCCGGGCTCATACGCTGCGGTCACTGCGGGCGGAAACTTCAGGTGCACTACAGCAGCAACATCGGGCGCTATAACTGCTACAGCGCGCGCATGAACCACGGCACGGAACGTTGCATCTCGATCGGCAGCCTGAAGATCGACGCGGCCGTCAGCAAGGAGGTCCTGCGTGTCGTCAGGCCACTCGGCATCGACGCCGCTGTGAAGGCGATCGAGGCTCAGTCTCGCGAGACGACAGCGGCACAGCGCCAACACGAGCTGGCGTTGCAGCAAGCGCGCTACGAGGCCGCCCACGCCCGGCGGCAATACGATGCCGTCGATCCGGCGAACCGTCTGGTCGCCGGCGAGCTCGAGCGCCGCTGGAATGCTACGCTCGAGAACGTAGAGAGGATCGAGCGGGAGATGGCCGCCAGCGCGGCACTGAGATCGCCGCCCCTCGGCGAGCAGCAGAAGCAGCTGTTGATGGCGCTCG
>DATBIF010000303.1:0-10507 GCA_036557045.1 Steroidobacteraceae bacterium | reverse complement strand
GGTAGCCGTAGAGGTCCTCGTCCGCGCGATCGAGCACCGACAGCAGCACGAGGGCGATGAGTCCGGCATTCAGCTCGCGCTGGAACTTCCTCTCGGCGGGCTCGAGTCCTTCAGCTTCTTCGGGTTCTTGATCTTCGAGGGCCATTCAGATCTCAAGAGCAGTGATTGAGTTACGTTAGGCGCTAGTTAATATTATCTAGTTAGTACTAGTCAAGAAATTTTAGCCGTTCAAAGCCTTAATCCCGCTAGACTCCGCTGCCCCTTGTCACTTAAGTCCGTGCCCTCTCGCTTGAATGAACTCGACGCGTTTCCTTATCGAGGTCAATCCAACCCTTCCCGCCTCCCTGTCGCGACTCGCTGAGCTCGCGTCGAACCTGCGCTTTTCCTGGCATCGGCCCACCCGCGAGTTGTTTTCCTCGCTCGATACCTCGCTATGGCGTGAGGTCGGGGGCAATCCGCGCGTGTTCCTACGCTGCGTCGAGCAGGCGCTCCTGGACCGTGCGGCCTCAGACGCGGCCTATCTCGAGCGCTACAAGAAGGTGCTGGCCGGCTACGACACGTATCTCAGCGAGTCGCCGCTCCCCGATAGCCAGGCCAACGCGGATACCGGGCTGGTCGCGTATTTCTGCGCCGAGTACGGCTTTCACGAGAGCTTCCAGATCTATTCCGGCGGCCTCGGGGTGCTCGCCGGCGACTACTGCAAGACCGCGAGCGACCTCGGCTTACCGTTCGTGGCGGTGGGACTGCTGTACACGGAAGGCTACTTCACGCAGACGATCGACAAGGAGGGCAACCAGGTCGCGCACTATCGCGAGCACAGCCGCGCCGATCTGCCAGTCGAGCCCGCGCTCGATCGCAATGGCAAGGACGTGCGGATCACCGTTCGGCTCGGCGGACGTGACGTTCACGCCCGCGTGTGGCAGGCGAAAGTGGGTCGCGTCCCGGTATACCTGCTCGACTCGAACCTCGCGGAGAACTCGGACGCGGACCGCGAGATCACGCACAAGCTTTACGGCGGCGACGAGAACATCCGCATCCAGCAGGAGATCCTCCTCGGCATCGGCGGCGCACGGGCGCTGCGCGCGCTCGGGCTCGAGCCCTCGGTATGGCACATCAACGAGGGCCATGCGGCTTTCCTGATCGTCGAGCTGATCCGCGAGCAGGTGGCGAACGGCCTCGACTTCGCGAGCGCGCGTGAAGCCGTGGCGTCGAGCTGTGTGTTCACGACCCACACGCCGGTTGCAGCCGGGCACGACGTATTCAGTCCGCAGCTGGTGCTCGGGCACCTGGGTGAGCTCGTCGCCGAGCTCAAGATCGATGCCGATACCTTCCTGCGCGCGGGCAGGGCGCCGCGTGGCGGCGAACTCTTCAACATGACGCGCCTCGCGCTCAACGGCTCGCGCCATCACAACGGCGTGAGTCGCATTCACGGCGCCGTCTCGGCGCGGCTCCTCGGCGACAACTGGCCGGAAGTGCCCCCGGAGGACAACCCGCTCGGCTACATCACCAACGGTGTGCACCTGCCGACGTTCCTGTTCCAGCCGTGGGTGGAATTCTTCGACCGCGCACTGGGACAAGACTGGCGCAAGCGACTCAACGAGCAGGCGTTCTGGGAGCGGATCTACGAGACCGCGGATGAGTCGTTCTGGGAGGTGAAACAGGCCGTCAAGGTCGAAGTGCTGCAGGGACTGCGCAAGCGAATCCAGGTGCAGTGCGCGCACAACAAGGTGAGCGATGCGCATTACCAGCGGCTGACCCGGTTCCTGAACCCCGCCAACCCGAATGTCCTGACGATCGGCTTCGCGCGTCGTTTCGCCACCTACAAGCGCGCGACTCTGCTCTTCAATGACATTGCACGGCTCGCCTCCATCGTCGGCAACCCCGATCGCCCGGTGATCTTCGTGTTCGCCGGCAAGTCGCATCCCGCCGATGAGCCGGCGCGCAAGCTCCTGCGCGACGTCAATACGATCAGCATGAGTGCTGACTTCTTCGGGCGCGTGATCTTCGTCGAGGATTACGACATGGCGCTCGCGCGGCTCCTGGTCGCGGGCGTCGACGTGTGGCTCAACAACCCGGTCTCACCGCTCGAGGCGAGCGGCACTTCGGGTATCAAGGCGGCGATCAACGGCACGCTCAATCTCAGCGTGCTCGACGGCTGGTGGGCGGAAGGATTCGACGGCGAGAACGGCTGGTCGATCGTTCCCGCCGACGCCGCCAATGAGCAGGAGCGCGACCGCGAGGACGCGCAAACGCTGTACGAACTGCTCGAAGACGAGGTGATCCCGCTCTACTACGCGCGCAACGGGCAGGGTTTTTCGCCCGGCTGGGTGGCGCGATCCAAGCGCTCCATGGTCACCATCATTCCGCACTTCAACATGCGCCCGGTGCTGGAGAACTACGTGAGCGGGCTGTATCGGCCGGCGTCGCGGTGTGCGCGCGCACTCGCGCAGGACGCATTCGCCGGCGCGAAGACGCTCGCGGCCTGGAAAGACAAGGTGCGGCGCGGCTGGGGACGAGTCGCGGTGCGCGCCCTGGATACGGTTCCGCAGCGCATCGACTTCGGCGGGCGCCTGCGAACCCGAGTCGCCGCGTTTCTCGACGGGCTCGATCCTGCGGACGTCCATGTCGAACTGGTCTTGCGCCGGGAGCTCCCGGATGGCAGTGGCCAGCCGC
Organism: Steroidobacteraceae bacterium; assembly: GCA_036557045.1. Lineage (GTDB taxonomy): Bacteria > Pseudomonadota > Gammaproteobacteria > Steroidobacterales > Steroidobacteraceae > DATBVX01. The sequence goes on along the minus strand of DATBIF010000303.1, from coordinate 7,834 downwards.
CACGCTACACGTCCTTCGGCGGCGATGCCCCGCAGGGCATCCCGGGCGTCGTGTGCGAGCCATTTGCATTCACCGGTGAACGTGACAGCGACGGTTCACATGTCTTCGGCATCGACAGTGCTCCGCCCTGGTGCGGGAAGATCAGCGCGCAGGTGCGCATCGTTCCCCACCATGCGTTGCTCTCGCATCCGTACGAGATGGGTCTCATGAAGTGGATGTAGGTACCAGGTACCGTTGCACAACTCCGTTGCATAACTATTGCGTCGTGTCGATGCCTGGTGAAGTTATGCAAATAGTTATGCAACGGTACCTGGTACCGCCATCAGCGCTCGAGCTTCAGAATCACACCGGCAAGCGGTGGCACGGTGAGGTCGATCGAGTACGGCAATTGATGCGTCGGCACGGGTCGCGCTTCGAGCGGCAAGGGATTGCCGAGATTGCTGCCGCCGTAGAACTGCGAATCCGAGTTCAGGATCTCCCGATAACGGCCTGCGCTCGGCACGCCAATGCGGTGAGCCTGGCGCGGCACCGGCGTGAAATTGAGCACCACCGCGAGCGTCTCGTCCTCCGAAAAACGCAGATAACTCAGGAGCGACTGGCTGCGATCGTCGGGGTCGATCCAGCGAAAGCCGCGTGGCTCGAATTCATGGCGCGACAGCGCCGAGTGCTCGCGGTAGGTGCGGTTGAGATCGCCGATCAGCTGCCGCACACCGGCGCGCGCAGGCTCCCGATCGAGATACCAGGGGAGGGCGACGCGAAAGTTCCACTCGGTCGGCTGCGCGAATTCCCCGCCCATGAACAGCAGCTTCTTTCCCGGATAGGTCCATTGATAGGTATAGAGCAGGCGCAGGTTCGCGAAGCGCTGCCAGTCATCGCCGGGCATGCGCCCGAAAAGCGAATGCTTCAGGTGCACGACCTCGTCGTGCGAGAACGGCAGCACGAAATTCTCGCTGTATGCGTACATCATCCCGAAGGTGAGCTGCTCGTGATGGTGTGAGCGATAGAGCGGGTCGCGTGACATGTACTGCAACGTGTCGTGCATCCACCCCATGTTCCACTTCATGCTGAAACCCAGGCCGCCCGCCGAGGCCGGCCGGCTCACCATCGGCCAGTCGGTCGATTCCTCCGCGAGCGTGACGGTGCCGGGAAACTCCAGGTGCGTGATGCTGTTCAGCTCGCGCATGAAGGAGATGGCCTCGAGATTCTGATTACCGCCCTCGCGGTTCGGCACCCAGTCGGCGCCCTTGCGGCTGTAATCTAGGTAGAGCATCGAGGCTACCGCATCGACTCGCAGGCCATCGATATGGAAGTCCTCGAGCCACAGGCAGGCGCTCGAGATGAGAAACGCACGGACCTCGTGCCGCTCGTAGTTGAAGACCAGCGTTCCCCAGTCGCGATGCTCGGCCTTACGCGGGTCCGCGTATTCATACAGCGGGCTGCCATCGAAGTGGGCGAGCGCGTGCGCATCGCGCGGGAAGTGCGCGGGCACCCAGTCGAGGATCACGCCAATGCCCGCCTGGTGGCAGCGATCGATGAAGTAACGGAGTCCATCGGGATCGCCATAGCGGCTCGTCGGCGCGAAGTACCCGGTTGCCTGGTAGCCCCAGGAATCGTCGAGCGGATGCTCGCTGATCGGCAGGAGCTCCACGTGTGTGAACCCCATTCCCTGCACGTACGGGATCAGGCGCTCGGCGATCTCGCCGTAGGTCAGGAAATCGCCGTCCTCGCGCCGCTGCCATGCGCCGAGATGCACTTCGTAGATCGACATCGGTGCATGCAGCCAGTCATGGGTCGGGCGCGCTGCCATCCACTGCTGGTCGCGCCACGCGTGGCGCGGCGGCGGCGCGACGATGGCTGCAGTGTTGGGCCGACGCTCGAACTGGCGGCCGTAAGGGTCGGTCTTGAGATGAACGGTGCCGTTGTCGCGGTTGCGGATCTCGAACTTGTACAGGGTGCCAGCGCCGATACCGGGAATGAAGAGCTCCCAGACGCCGCTCGCGCCACGCACGCGCATCGGGTGTCTGCGGCCGTCCCAGAGATTGAACGGCCCGACGACGCTGACACGCTCCGCATTCGGCGCCCAGACCGCGAACTGCACGCCGGCGATCCCATCCACCTCCCGCGGGTGCGCGCCGAGAAAGCGGTGCGCGCGTCGATGCCGGCCCTCGCTGAAAGCACGCAGCTCGCCCGCGTCGATGAGGGGCGCGAACGCGTATGGGTCTGCGACCTCGTAGACGCCTCCGGCATCGTCCTGCCAGGAGATCGTGTAACGCGCCGGCAACGTACCTGGCGTTCCATGCCAGTAGAAGATGTCAGTCGAGCCATGGCGCCTGAGATCGAGGCTGCGATTGGCGCGCACGTGGCGCGTGGCCGGCAGGTAGACGATGAGGATTTCCTGGCCCGCCCGCTCGTGTCGCCCGAGCACCGCGTGCGGGTCGTGATGCCGGGCATCGCGGATCAGCTCGAAGTCTCGCTCCAGGCCCGCGAGCAGCTCGCGCATCTCGCGCTGGCGTGTTGCAGTCATCGGCTCGAAAGGTAACATAGCCTCGCTGATGTCAGGTCTTGGCCGGGTAAGTCCTTTCGCGAACGCCGTGAATACGTCCCTGTAGGCTCCGTGAAAAACATCCGTGTTTTTCACGGTCGCGAAAAGACTCACCCGGCCGAGACCTGACAGCTGGATTAAGGAGCGCCTCTCACCTCATGCCGAAGCAGCCCGCACGCGCCTCATCGGGTCGTTACGTCAGCCGACTGACGAGCGGCACGCTTGCCGTGATCATGGCGGGCGGCCGGGGCGAACGACTCAAGGCGCTCACCGACCACCGTTGCAAGCCGGCGACGCCGTTCGGTGGCAAGTTCCGCATCATCGACTTCGTGCTCTCGAACTGCGTGAACTCCGGCATCCGGCAGATCTGCCTGCTGACGCAATACAAGGCGCAATCGCTGATCCAGCACGTGCACCGCGGCTGGGGGTACCTCAGAGGCGAGTTCGGCGAGTTCGTGGAGATCATTCCCGCGCAGCAGCAGATCGGTGTGCACTGGTATCGCGGCACGGCGGACTCGGTGTACCAGAACATGGACTTGATCCGCTCGCATCGTCCGACGCACGTGCTGGTGCTGGCCGGCGATCATATCTACAAGATGGACTACGGCCCGATGATCGCCTACCACGTGGAGAAGGGCGCCGATATCACCGTCGGCGTCGTGCAGGTGCCTCGCGAGGAGGCGCGTGGTTTCGGCGTCATGACGACGACCGAATGGAACCGCATCATCAAGTTCGCGGAAAAGCCCGCGAACCCCGATCCGATCCCCGGACGCGATGATGTGGCGCTCGCCTCGATGGGCATCTACGTCTTCAATACGCGCCTGCTGGAAAAGCTGCTCACGGCCGACACGGAGAAGCCGGATTCGGCGCATGACTTCGGCCGCAACATCATCCCCGAGGCGCTCGAGAAGATGCAGGTGTTCGCGTACCCGTTCCAGGACGTGCGCACCCGCGCACAGAGCTACTGGCGCGATGTGGGTAACGTCGATGCCTATTACGATGCCAACATGGAGCTGGTGCACGTCGATCCCGAGCTCAACGTCTACGACCAGCAGTGGCCGATCTGGACCTACCAGCTGCAGCAGCCGCCCGCGAAGTTCGTGCTGGACGACGAAGGGCGGCGTGGCATGGCAGTGAACTCGATGATCTCGAGCGGCTGCATCATCTCGGGCGCTGCGGTGAACCAGTCGCTGCTCTTTTCGGGCGTGCACGTGCAGGAGCGCAGCGTCATCGAGCGTTCGGTAGTGCTGCCGGACGTGGATATCGGACAGCGCTGCACGATTCGTCATGCGATCCTCGATGAGGGCTGCGTCATCCCCGACGGGATGGAGGTCGGCGTCGATGCGGGCGCCGATGCGCGCCGTTTTCACGTCACCGAGAACGGCGTGGTACTGGTCACCGCGGACATGTTGCGAGACCTCGAAGGGTGAGCACGGCCGAACCGTTGCGCGTGGTGCTGTGCTGGCACATGCACCAGCCCCAGTACCAGGACCTGCTCAGCGGCGAGCACCTGCTGCCGTGGACCTACCTGCATGCCATCAAGGACTACGTCGACATGGCAGTGCATCTCGAGTCGCAACCCGGCGCCGCCGCGGTCGTGAACTTCTCACCGCTCCTGATCGAGCAGATCCGCGACTACTGCGTGCAGATCTCGTCCTGGCAGCGCAGCGGCCAGGCGATTCGCGATCCGGTGCTCGCGTTGCTGACGCCCGAAGGCATGCCGCAGGATGCGGTGCTGCGCACCGATGCGATTCGCGCCTGTCTCAAGGCGAATCGTGAACGGCTGATCGATCGCTTCGCCCCCTACAAGGCGCTGGCAGCGCTCGCGATCGACTTCCTGGACAAGGACGCCGCGGCCTACGCCTCGCCCCAGTTCGTGCGTGATCTCGCCGTCTGGTATCACCTCGCCTGGTTCGGCGAGACCGTGCGCCTGGGCGATCCGCGCGTACAGGAGCTGATGTCGCAGGAAAAGGACTACACCACGGACGACTGCCGCCGACTCCTCGAGATCATCGGTGACATCCTCTCCGGTCTCCTGCCGCGTTACCGCAGGCTCATGGGCAGCGGCCAGGTCGAGCTTTCGGTGACACCGTACGGTCACCCGATCCTGCCGCTGATGTTCGACTTCAGGGCAGCGCGTGAAGCGCAGCCGGAGCTGACGCTGCCGTCGGAGCGAGAGTATCCGGGCGGCGACGATCGAGCCCGCTGGCATGTCGCGCGCGCCATCCAGTCGTTCGTCGAAACCTTCGGCGTGCGACCTCGCGGGTGCTGGCCCGCGGAGGGCGCCGTCAGCGAGCGCGCGCTGGCGCTCTTCGATGAGTTCGGCTTCGACTGGGTCGCGACCGGCGAGGGCGTGTTGCGCAACAGCCTTGCGGCATCCGGCGCCGACACGGTCGCGCACAGCGCCACGCTTCTGCATCGGCCGTATCGGCTGCCCGGCGGCCGGGTGCGCTGCTTCTTTCGACACGACGCCTTGTCGGATCTCATCGGCTTCACCTATTCGAAGTGGCACGGCGACGATGCCGCCGCAAATCTCGTCGACCATCTCGAGCATCTCTCGAAGCTCTTCGAGGATGAGCGCGGACGCGTGGTCGCCATCGTGCTCGACGGCGAGAACGCTTGGGAGTACTACCCCTTCAACGCGTACTTCTTTCTCAAGGCCCTGTACGAAAAGCTCGCCGACCATCCGCGGCTGCGTCTCACGACGTTCTCGCGCTGCTGCGCCGAGGGCGCGAACGACGGCGAGCTCAAGAGGCTGGTCGCGGGCAGCTGGGTGCACGGCAATCTCTCGACCTGGATCGGCCATCCGGGCAAGAACCGCGCCTGGGACATGTTGTGCGAGGCCAAGCGTGCCTTCGATCGCGTGGTGGTCGAGGGATCGCTGACCGAGGAACAGCAGCTCGCCGCGGAGCGACAACTCGGCGTGTGCGAGGGATCCGACTGGTGCTGGTGGTTCGGTGACGACAATCCGATCGAGTCCGTCGAGGCTTTCGACCGGCTGTATCGACGCCACCTCGGCAACCTCTATCGCCTGCTCGAAGAAGAAGCGCCGGCCTCGCTCGCCGAGCCGATCGCTCATGGCGGCGGCACGCCCGAAGCCGGCGGCGTCATGAAGCGCAGTGCATGACCTCACTCGATCGGCGCCGCTCGGGTGTGTTGTTGCACCCGACCTCGCTCCCGCAAGCGCAATCGCATGGGGCACTGGGAGCGTCTGCGCGTCGCTTCGTCGATCTCATCGCAGATGCCGGGTTCACGGTGTGGCAGATGCTTCCGATCGGGCCGGTCGACGCCAGTGGCTCGCCCTACCTGTCGCGCTCGGTGCATGCCGGCAGTGCCGAGCTGATCGATCTCGAGGATCTCGCGACGCACGGGTGGCTGCGCGCGGAACCGGGGCCGGGAGCGGGCGAGCCCGCGGCGCATTTCAGAGCGCGCAAGCTCCTTGAGGCGTTGATTGGTTTCGAGAACCAGGCCGGCGCCAGCGTTCGCCAGGACTTCGAGTCGTTTCTCGCGGCGCATCGACAGTGGCTCCTCGACGATGGTCTGTTCCTCGCGCTCAAGGCACAGCACCAGGGACGCCCCTGGTGGCAGTGGGCCCCGGAGCTACGCGACCGCGAGCCGCGAGCGATCGCGGATGCGCAGACCCGACATGCGCCCGCCGTCGACCAGTTCGTATTCGAGCAATACCTGTTTCACAGCCAGTGGCAGGCGCTACGCGCGCACGCACGCAATCGCGGCGTGCTCCTCTTCGGTGACATTCCGATCTACGTCGCACACGACAGTGTCGAGGTGTGGGCCCATCGCGCGTTCTTTCAGCTGGACTCGGCAGGCCAGCCAGTCGCGATTGCGGGCGTGCCGCCCGACTACTTTTCGGCGGAAGGGCAGGTGTGGGGCAATCCGCTCTACGACTGGAGCGCGCTGCAACGCGATGGCTTCGCGTGGTGGGTCGCGCGCCTCGCGACGCAGCTCGAGCGCTTCGACCTCTTGCGCATCGATCACTTTCGCGGGCTGGAATCGTACTGGGCGATCCCCGGCGGCGCGAAGACCGGCAAGGATGGAGAATGGCGGCCCGCGCCGGGCGCGAAACTCCTGGAGCGCCTCGCGACGGCGTTCGGAAAACTCCCGGTCGTCGCCGAGGATCTCGGTGTCATCACGCCCGAAGTCGAGCGACTGCGCGATGGCTTCGACCTTCCCGGCATGCGCATCCTGCAATTCGCATTCGATGGCAGCGCCACGAATCCGTACCTGCCGCACAATCACGTGCGCAACTGCGTGGTCTACACCGGCACGCATGACAACGACACGACGCGCGGCTGGAGCGATGCGCTCGATGCGAACACGCGCAGGCATGTCGCTGACTACTTCGGAGTCGCGGGTGACGCGCTGCCGCGCGCGCTGATGCGCAGCGCGCTCGGTTCGGTGGCGCGCCTCGCCGTGGTGCCGCTGCAGGATCTGCTGGGGCTCGACTCGCGCGCCAGGATGAACACGCCGGCGACGACGCGCGGTAACTGGACCTGGACATTCTCCTGGGAGCAGCTGCCGGCGGGATTCAGCGCCGAGTGGCGGCACATGAATCTGCTCTACGGGCGGGCGTAAACTACGGCGACTGCGCACCCGCGCGGAGTGGTCCCGGCGGCGCCGCGTGCATCGAACCAGAAGGAGGGGATCATGCGATGGACTGTCATCCTGGTGGCGGCGCTCATGGCAGCGTGCGCATCACAAGCCAAGTTCGAAGCGCCCACGCTCAACATCGTGAACATCGAGATGCTGGAGGGCGGCAGTTTCTTCACGCAGCGTTTCAAGGTGCACGTGCGCGTGCAGAACCCGAACGATCGCGAGCTCCCGGTCAAGGGTGTGAGCGCGGCTCTCGAACTGCAGGGTGAGAAATTCGCGACCGGCGTTTCCGCCGAGTCGTTCACGGTGCCCGCGTTCGGCGAAGCGGAGTTCGACCTGATGGTCGATGCGAGCGTCGCGCGTGCCGTCATCGGCATGATCGGCAAGGGCAAGACGCAGCAGCTGCAGGAGCAGGGTCTCGATTATCGCCTGACCGGCAAGGTCAGCCTCGCCTCGGGAATGATTCGCTCGATTCCGTTCGACGAGAGAGGCAACTTCAAACCGCCGGCGGAGACCGCCGCTCAATCACCCTGAGAGCACTCCGCTTGTGTCGTTGGCTGGGGGTGCCCTTGGGCTCCTGGGTGGAATTCGCAGTGACGATCTTGAATGAGGAACATTCAAGATCGCACGCGAACCCTCAGTCCGGGCGGCACTCAGACGACGATCTGTTAGCTGACCTGA
>DATBIF010000302.1:0-4245 GCA_036557045.1 Steroidobacteraceae bacterium | reverse complement strand
AACGCAACGAACAGCGGGACTGCGACGATCGGCCTGGGTCGCAGCGGTTCGGCATCGAGCGTCGGGGCGAGCTTCAGCAGCCAGACGATCGTGGCGCCCAATATCAGGATGCCGTGGTGATAGTCCTGCACGTCCTGCCAGTAGCGCGCCAGCGACGCGAGGCTCGGCCACAGGGAGGCACAGCCCAGAACCAGGACGCCATACACCACCGCGCTCGTACGCGTGGAAGCGAGGCGCGCGCGACTGAGAGAGGCCGCCAGGCTACGCATTCTCGGTCGTTTCCCCCGGCTTGCGCGCATCGGGCCGCATCCCGAAGCGGTCCATGAGGTCGTAGAGTGTGGGACGCGTGATGCCCAGCAATTCGGCGGCGCGCGAGATATTGCCTTCCGCAACGGCCAGTGCCTGGTTGACCGCCTGGCGTTCCGCGCGTGTGCGCGCTTCCTTGAGATTCAAGGGCAATCCCGTTCCGGTCCCACCGGCGATACCCAGGTCCTCGGGCGTGATGAACGGCTGCTCCGACATGATGAGGGCCGCCGTCACGCGGTTCTCGAGCTCGCGGACGTTGCCCGGCCACGGGTAGGCCTCGATTGCCGAGCGCGCCTCCATCGTGAAACCACGTTTCGGGCGTCCGTGCGCCAGGGACGCGCGCTGCAGGACCGTCTGCGCAACCACGAGCGCATCGCCGCGACGCTCCCTGAGCGGCGGTGCCGTGATGGTGACCTCGCTGATCCGGAAGAACAGGTCCTGTCGGAACTCCCGCGCCGCGATCAGCTCCTGCAGGTCACGGTTCGTCGCACACACGACGCGCACATCGACCTGCAGTTCCTCGCGCCCGCCGATCCGCTCGATGGTACGGCCCTGCAAGAAGCGCAGCAGCTTCGCCTGCAAGGACGCGGGCATGTCGCCGATTTCGTCGAGGAACAGCGTGCCGCCGTCAGCGGTCTCGATCTTGCCGATGGTCTGCTTGACCGCACCGGTAAACGCGCCGCGCTCGTAACCGAACAGCTCGCTCTCCAGCAGCTGCTCGGGGATCGCGGCGCAGTTGATGGCGACGAATTTGTGATCGCGCCGCGCGCTCAGTCCGTGAACCGCGCGAGCCAGGAGCTCCTTGCCGGTGCCGCTCTCACCGAGGATCAGCACCGAGACATCGGTGGGCGCCACCTTTTCCACGATCCTGCAGACGCGCAGCATGGCTTCATCGGTGGTGATGATGCCCTCCAGCGGAACGCGCGCCTGCGCCTCGCGCAATTGCCGCACCTGTTCCTCGAGCGCGTGGATGTGGAACGCGCGGCCGACGAGCAGCCGCAGCACATCCAGGTCCACCGGCTTGTGATAGAAGTCGTACGCGCCGAGCGAAACTGCACGCACGGCGCTGTCGCGATCGTTGTTGCCGGTCACCACGATCACCCGCGTGGCGGGCGCGATGCTCAGGATCTCCTTGAGCGTCTGCATCCCTTCGCCGACGCCTTCCGCATCCGGCGGCAGCCCGAGGTCCTGCAGCACCACCGGCGGCGCAAAGCGGCGCACGTGCGCCAGCGCCTCCGAGCGCGTGGTGGCCGGCACGACTTCGTATTCGTCGAAGCACCACTTCAGCTGCTTCTGCAGGCCGAGGTCGTCTTCGACGATCAGCAACGTTGGTTTATCGGCGGACATTGTTCTGATCTGCTACTCGCCGGGGAGCGTCGCGGCGAGCGGCAGCTTAATCGAGAAGGTGGTTCCCTGACCGGGACTGCTTTGCACTTCTACGTCCCCGCCCAGGGCGCGCACGTATTCGCGCGCCTGGTAAGCGCCAATTCCCATCCCCTCGGCTCCCTTGGTCGTGAAGAACGGCCGGAACAGTTGTTGCTTCACGAACTCGGCGCCCATGCCGCAACCGCTGTCGCTCACCTCGATCAGGAGCGCGCGCGCGTCACGACTGAAGCGGATCTCGATCGAGCCGTTCTCGGGTGTCGCATCCTGCGCGTTGCGGATCACGTGCTCCAGCACCGAGGTGAGTTTTTCCGGGTCGGCCTGGATGAGCGCGGCTGGCGCACCGCCCTCCAGTGTCGGAACGGGCCGGCGGCTCTTGCAACGCTCTACTGCGCTGCGCGCCAGCCCCTCGACGTCAACGAGACGTCCGCTGCCCGCGAGCGCCTTCTCCTTCAGCTGCTGGGTGAGCCGCGTCATGCGCTCGACGGCATTGGCGATGGTGCTGATCGCGTCGTCGATGAAGGCCGGGTTGTGCTTGTGGCGAGCCGCGTTGGCGACCACGAGCTGCAATTGTGCGACGGCGTTTTTCAGGTCGTGCATCATGAAAGCGGTCAGGTGATTGTACGCCTCGAACTGCCGGCTCTCGGCGAGGCGTTGATCGGCCTGGTGCTGCGCGATCTGGGTTGCGACGTGGCGTCCCACGGTCTTGAGCAGGTCCCGATCCTCGTAGGTCAGGCGGATCGATGGTGTAGCGTCGTCGAGCACGATGAAGCCAATGAGCCGGTCCGCCGCCAGGAGCGGCATGATGAGGCGCGCCGCGGGGAGAACTGCGGTCCACCGCGGCAGCGTGATGTCCTGATAACGTGCGGGCGACGCGCGGTACTCCTTGAGATCGATGATCCATTGTCGTGCGCCGAGAAACGCCGCCAGGTCGTGATCGGCCGGCAGCGGCTCGAGCTGTGGCGAGCTGGCAAGCGCCGCCGGCCAGCTGTCCGTCAACTGGAACCGCCGTCCCGCGTCGTCGATCGTGAACAACAAGCCGCCGGGGCTGGAGAAGATCTGTGCCACGGCCTGGATCGCCGTGCTGCCCACGTCGCTCCCCTGCGCAGAGGACAGCGTCTGGATGAAGCGCAGCCATTCGACGCGGTAGTCATACTTGTTCCTGTAGAAGTGCTTGCTGAGCAGCACCTTGATCCAGGTACGGATGCGTCCCGACCCGATCAGGAGCGTGAGCAACAGAGCCGAGCCGGCGAGGAACAGAATCTGCGCCAATCCACCCCACGCGCCACCGATCTCGCGCACATAGAAGCCGCCGAGCGCCATGAACAGCAGGTACGCGCCGATGAGCACCAGCGCGCCGGAGTAGAAGACGACGTGCCGTGACACGAAGATGTCCAACGACCACGCGGGATTGCGGCGCACGGAAACCGCGATCAGCGGCACCAGCAGGGCATTGACGACGCCACGGGCGTTCCACGCGTCGACGCTGACGGCGCGCAGCAGCTCCGCCTGCGAATACAGGAAAAGATCGTAGGCAAACATTCCGCCGATGCCATAGACGAGGTAGCGCAGCGCGCGGCGGGCGGCGGGATTCGCCGCGCGATGAATCTGCTCGATCAGCACCAGCGCTGCCATCGAGAGCAGCAGACCACTGCGGCTCGAGAGGGCCATGAGTGCGTCTGGCGTGGTCGGCGCGAAATCGCCGAACGCCAGCAGGACACCGGCCGCGAGCAGTGCGGCCCACAACGTCGGAATCGCGATGCGCAGGAAGCGCGGCAGGATCGGGCGCGCGATGCCCATCAGCACCGCGAGCCACGCACCGTCGCGCAACAGCTCGACCCCGAAGACGATGACATAGGGGAAGTGTTCGGACGATGACTGCCACGCGAGCGTGGCCGCCCAGAGGATGGTGGCCAGCGATGCGACGATGAAGCGCGCGCCGAGGGCACGCCCTTGCCAGCCGATCCAGAGCAGCAATGTCAGCAACAGGAACGCGCCGCCTGCGAGGGCGTAACTCAGTGCACCCGGGGACATCAACCTCGCTCTCCTGAGCCGAGGCACGAGCATAGACCAGGCGCCTGGCGCGCTTCACTTCATGGTTCAGAGCTGCGGAATGGGTGCAGCTGCGCCGGTCTGGAACAGCTCCGTATGCGAATTTTGCGGTGAACGATCTGTGACCCGCGTCACAGTCGCACACTGCATCGCAAAACGGCCCTGCGGACGGAGTGCGGGCCGAAGCCCGCGAACAAGTGCCTAGATCGTCTTGGACGCGATGTTGGACAGCGCGCTCTCGGTGCCGACGCTGTTGATGGCAACGACTCCGAAGAACCAGGTGCCCGGCGAGAGGTTGTCGATCGAGGCCGTGCTCGCGCCGGCGTTGTTGACTACCAGCGATTGGTCGAGATTGCTGCTGGTGCGTCCATAGAGCACACGATAGCGCGCAAGGTCCGTCAGGGCCGAGCCGTCCTCATTCTCCGTTGGCGGGACCCATGAGACCGTCGCACTGCCCGTGCCGATCTGGGTTACGGAAATCGAGAAGGCGGGGAGCGAGACGGT
>DATBIF010000301.1:0-2442 GCA_036557045.1 Steroidobacteraceae bacterium | reverse complement strand
GCGGTCCTTCGCCGCCTTGCAGGCGACCTCAGCGGTGGCCATCGCGTGCGCGAGCTTCTGCGAACCGTTGAGCGCCGCGACGCCGATGCTGAGCGACACGTCCGGCGACTCGTCCTTGCCCGCTTCGGCCTTCACCAGGCGCGCGCTCTCGCAGAGTTTGACGGCGGCGGCGCGCCCCGCTTCGAGATCCGTGTCCGGCAGGAGCAGCGCGAAACGATCGCCGGCGAGGCGTGCGCTGACGGCGCCCGGATGCGGACGGCGCCGCAGCAGTTCGGCAACGCGTGCAATCACGGCGTCGCCGCTGTGCATGCCGAAGTTCTCGTTGATCAGGTGCATCTGGTCGATGTCGATGTAGACCAGGCTGTGCGACTCGCTGGCGGCGCGCGCCAGGTTCGCATTGGCGTGGCGCTCGAAGGCCGGACGCGTAAGGAGACCGGTCACCTGGTCGTAGTTGGCCTGCAGCACCGCGGCAGTCTTGCGCGCGAGCAGGCGCGCGATGCGGGTGTGGCGATGATCGAAGTCTTCCATGTCCTCGGTGCGAAACAGCGCGAAGAAGCCGACCACGCGGTTCGAGCTTTGCCGTACGGGGCAGGACAGGATCTTGTAGGGAAGCGCAGCCGGCGAGTTGCTGGCGACGACCTTGTTCACCACCAGCGTCTTGCCTTGCAGCTGCGCCCAGGTGAGGAGGTGTCGATGCGTGCGCGTGAGGACTTCGGAGCTCTGCGCGGCCGGTGCGCCCTTGCCGGCGCGGCAGATCGCAATGCCCTTCTCTGGAACCACGAGCGCGCCGAACAGGCACCCCAGATGCTCGATGCTCCGCTGCACGATGAAGCGCAGCTCATCGGTGTCGTCTTCGACGGTTTCCCCGTCGGCCTGCACGTCAGAGGTGATCGAGACCAGCAGGTCGAGGTCCTTGTCGCGCACCTCGAGACTGCGACTCAGCGAGCCGATGTTTTCCTGCGCGAGCAGCTCGCGCTGCAGGCACTCGAGCGCGGGGCGCAGGAGACTGTGTACGAAGGACCAGGGGCGCGCCTCGCCGTTTTCCGAGCGGCAGGTGACGCTGATGAGCGCGATCAGCTCGCCGGAGTCCTCGCACAGCCGAAAGATATAGACGGGCGTACCGTCATCGAGCAGGCGAAACAGGCCTTCCTCGGCGCCGGCGGCGGCGTAGCGTGCTTCGGCCAGGAGCGAGGAAAGGTCGGAAGTGACGAGCTCGCTGCTCGACCAGTACTTCTCGCCGTTGGGTCCGTGAATATCAATGCTGAGCGCGCGCGGCAACAGCATCTTGATGAGCTGTCCGTAGGGCTCAAGTGACTTGGTCAGAGTCGTGTTCGTCTGGTTCTGGTTTTCCACCGGCACGCCCGCATCCGCCACGCGCAACCTGCCGCCGCCTGCATTGCGGCAGGTACGCACGATCTCCGATCCGGGGCACTGCAATCCTTGACGAGGTTGGCGATTCGACAGATTTCGCCGCGTAACCTACGGAGAATGCGAGGTAATCCGCACTCTGGAGCGGCTGGATCCGGAGTCGATCGCGAATCCTGGCGGGCGCGGCTATTGAACTTAAGCAAGCCGCCGCAGCGCCACCTTGCGACTTGCGTCACGTGCGCGTTCATTTGCGCGGCAGCGGTTTGCGAATCCACTGGTGAGGATCCAGCGGTGTGGCTCCCTTGCGGATCTCGAAGTACAGCTCCGGCTGACTGCGCCCGCCTGAATCGCCGCTGCTCGCGATCACATCGCCCGGGCTCACCCAGTCACCGACAGCGCGGTAGAGCTGCTCGTTGTGGCCATAGAGGCTGAGATAGCCGCCGCTGTGTTCGACGATCGCGAGCAACCCCATCCCCGGGAGCCAGTCGGCATAGACCACGCGCCCTGAATGCACCGCGCGCACCTGGCTGCCCCGGTCGGTCGCGAGCAGCACGCCGTTCCATTTCATGCCGGACGCCCGCTGTTGGCCGAAGTCGGCGAGCAACCTCCCCTGCACCGGCCAGCTGAGCCGTCCCTTCAGCTTGTCGAACGGCTCGCCGGAGTTGACAGGAAAGTCACTCAGTACGCGGCGCAGATCGGCGAGCAGCTTCTCCAGACTGTCCGCCTCGCGCTTCAGCTTGGTGAGATTGGCCTGACGGCTCTTGAGCTGCTGATCCATGTCCTTCAGCACATCGCCGCGTTCGCGACGCGCGCGTTGCAGGCCATCCAGTTCGCTCTGCGCCTGGTCCTGCAGATCGGCGAGGCGTGCGTCCTCGGCCGCAAGCGCCGTATCGAGCTCGTTCAAGCGGTCGAGTTGCGTCCGAATGGACTGAATGCGGTCGGCGCGTGCGCGCCCGAAGTAGCCGTAGTAGGCAAACATGCGACCGAGCTGCGCCGGATCCTGCTGGTTGAGCAGGAGCTTGAGCTGTTCCTGGCGGCCGGTCGTATACGCAGCGCGCAGCTCGCCCGCAAGCG
>DATBIF010000300.1:0-8028 GCA_036557045.1 Steroidobacteraceae bacterium | reverse complement strand
CAGCACGATGGCGAGCACGATCGCGGCATTGAGCCACTCGCCGCTGGCGGCGGCGGCGGCGATCGCGAGGAACAGCAGGAGCTGCAGCGGACTGCGCAGCTGGTTCCACAAGACACGGGCCCGCGACAGCCGGCGTTCGCTGGCGATCTCGTTGGGGCCGGTCTCGCGAAGACGCGCGGCCGCCTCGGCCGACGACAGTCCCGTGGTCTCCAGGTCGCTGGCGAGCACGCGGCTACCGTCGCGCCGGCGCGGTGCCGAGGCGCCTCAAGGCGATGGATCGGGGTGTTGGTTGCTCGTGAGCCGCGCCGGTTTCCCGGGGCCCAGCGCGCCATCGGCGCGCGCACGCAGGTAAGCGTAGAGATCGAGCACGTGGGGTCGTACTTCGGTCTTGTCCCAGGCCGGCATCACGAGCTCGCCGCGCTCGCGCCGCATGACTTCGTCGACAATCTGGGCGCGCGCCTCGGAGGATTCACCGCCGCCTTCGCCGCTCGGTACCACGATGCGGTAACTCGTCAGCACCTTGGTGAGGAAGTCGCGCTCGGAAAGGTCGCGCATGCGTTCCACCAGGTTCGGAGCCACGCTCGTGCCTGTCGCGTCGACGCCATGGCAGGCGTGACAGGTGGAATGGAAGACCTCCCAGCCGCGAAAAGTGGCATCGTCCACCTTGCCGTCGACGATCCGGTAAGGTTGCGGCTCCGCTGGCGCCGGAGCGTGCTGCTGGGAGGCCGAAATGCCGACCCACAGCGCGCCCACGGCGCCACACAGCAGGCTCATTGTCCGCGTCTGGGTTCGCATGCTCGATCGCGTGCTACTCGACCTTGATCTGCCGTGTGCGGCTCTTCTCGCCGGCCTTCTTCGCGATGTGCACCGTCAGCACGCCATCCTTGTTCTCGCAACGAATGGCATCCGCGTCGGCATCATCCGGCAGGCCGAAGCTGCGCGTGAACGTGCCCGAGAAGCTTTCGACGCGATGGAACTTCTCGTTCTTGTCCTCTTTCTGGAGCTTGCGCTCACCCGCGATCGTGATCATGCCGCCGTCGACGGTCACCCTGACATCCTCCTTCTTCACGGCGGGCAGCTCCGCGCGGATCAGGTATTCCTTGTCCGTCTCGCTGATGTCAGCCGACGGCGACCACTCGAACTTCGTGCCGCCGCTGGCGTCGAGCGCAACTCGCGGCCAGGACTTCGGAAAACGCCCGAACAGCGTATCGAACTCGGCAAAGGGATCCCAACGTACCAGGCTCATCTTCGTTACCTCCGATTCAGCTCTTGAAGCGCCTTCCAGGCGCGAAATGCACGCGGACATATTTGTCCTCCGCATGCACGCAACTCAATGCGAACTTGTACCTAGTCTGTGGCGCGGCTGACCTGCGCCGCGTCCGAGCTCTCGCATGCGCGATGTAGTTAGGGGAATCGTCGCTGCGCCTGGGCACACTGCCCCGCATCCGTGAAGGGAGACAGCTCATGAGTGTCAGCAACAAGTTGTGGACCGGGCTCGCAGTTCTGCTGCTCGTTTCGTTCGGTGTGTTGTTGTTCATCGGCAGCGAAATCCATCGCCAGATGCCGCCGGTCCCGGAGGCGGTCGTGAGGCCCGACGGCGCGGTGATCTACTCGCGCCTGGACATCGAAAAGGGTCGGCAGGTGTGGCAGTCGATCGGCGGCCAGCAGCTCGGCTCGATCTGGGGGCACGGCAGCTACGTGGCGCCCGACTGGAGTGCGGACTGGCTGCATCGCGAAGCCGTGGCCTGGCTCGACCTCGAGGCACAACGAGTCGCGGGGAAGCCGTTCGCCCGGTTGCCGGCCGACGAGCAGGCGCGCTTGAGCACGCGCCTGCAGCCGTTGATCCGCGCCAACACCTATGACCCGCAGAAGAAGACTGTCACGATTTCCAGCGATCGCGCGGCCGCGATTGCCGCGGTCGCGCGGCACTACACCGCGCTGTTCGGCGACGATCCGGCGCTGCTCGACCTGCGCAAGGCCTATGCGATGAAGAACGACACGGTGCGCACTGCGGAGAATCGCGCCGCGCTCACGGCCTTCATCTGGTGGTCGGCCTGGGCTGCAGTCACCGATCGCCCCGGAAAGGACATCAGTTACACGAACAACTGGCCGCACGATCCGCTGGTCGGCAATGTACCGCCGGCTCACCTGCTGCTCTGGACCGTCTTCAGCGTCCTGTTCCTGATCGCGGGCATCGCGCTTCTCGGCTGGCATTACGCGACGCGTCGCGATGAGGCCCCGCCGGTGCTGCCCGCGACCGATCCGCTGGCCCAGATCCGGGTGACGCCGTCCATGAAGGCGACGGCAAAGTACTTCTGGCTGGTGATCGCGCTCTTCCTCGCGCAGATCCTGCTTGGGGCGATCACCGCGCACTACCAGGTGGAAGGACAGGAGGCCTATGGCTTCAAGCTCGCCGAATTCCTGCCGTATTCGCTGAGCCGCACCTGGCACACGCAGCTCGCGGTGCTCTGGATCGCGACGGCATGGCTCGGCATGGGCCTGTACATCGCACCGGCCGTGTCCGGACACGAGCCCAAGTTCCAGCGCTTCGGCGTGAACTTCCTCTTCGTGTGCCTGCTCATCATCGTGGTCGGCGCATTCACCGGCCAATGGCTGGCGGTGATGCAGAAGCTCGGCCTCGCGCACAACTTCTGGTTCGGCCACCAGGGCTGGGAGTACGTGGATCTCGGCCGCTTCTGGCAGGTGTTCCTGTTCATCGGGCTGCTGCTCTGGCTTACGCTGGTGGGCCGCGCGCTCCTGCCGGCCATCCGCCAGGGCGGTGAATCGAAATCGATCGTCACCCTGCTGATCCTGTCGACGATCAGCATCGGTCTGTTCTACGGCGCCGGCCTGCTGTGGGGAGAGCATACGCATCTCTCGATGGTCGAATACTGGCGCTGGTGGGTGGTGCACCTGTGGGTCGAAGGCTTCTTCGAAGTCTTTGCGACCGCGGTGATCGCGTTCCTGTTCACACGCCTCGGCCTGCTGCGCACGAGCTCCGCGACCGTCGCGGTGCTGTTCGCGACCATCGTGTTCCTCGCGGGGGGCGTGCTCGGGACGATGCATCACCTCTACTTCACCGGCACACCGACGGCGGTGATCGCGCTCGGCGCGAGCTTCTCGGCGCTGGAGGTGGTACCGCTCGCGTTCATGGGCTTCGAGGCCTACCACACCTTCAAGCTCGGCCACTCGACGCCGTGGATGCAGCGCTATCGCTGGCCGATCGTGTTCTTCACCGCGGTCGCGTTCTGGAACCTGGTGGGCGCGGGACTCTTCGGCTTCCTCATCAATCCGCCGCTGCCGCTCTACTACATGCAGGGCCTCAACCTGACCCCGCTCCACGGTCATACGGCGCTCTTCGGTGTGTACGGGTTCCTGGGCCTCGGCCTCATGCTCTTCTGCCTGCGCGGGCTGAAGCCGCTGGTGGTGTGGAACGAGCGCGCGCTGCGCACCAGCTTCGTGGCGCTCAACGTCGGCCTGGCCTGCATGGCGCTCTTTACCCTGCTGCCGATCGGCGTGATCCAGCTCACCGCCGCCCTCCAGCACGGTTACTGGTACGCACGTTCCGCGGACCTGATGCAGCAGCCGATCATCCACCTGCTGGTGTGGCTGCGCGTGCCCGGCGACACGATCTTCAGCATCGGCGCGGTAGCGATGGCCTGGTTCGTGTTGCGGCTCTGGATCGGACCCAGGCAGGTCACGACTCGTGTGCCGGCGGGGACGCCAGCGGTCGAACGTTCACGCGCGCTGCCACGTTGACACCGGCCTGCAGCTGACGTGGGCTGATGGGCGGCCTTCGCGGCCACCCTTTCTCATGCGCGCATGACCGAGTTCTACGCCGAGATCAAGTGGGTGCACGTCGCCGCGGTGATCGCGAGCGGCACGCTGTTCACATTGCGCGGGCTGGCACTCAATCTCGGGTGCGGCTGGCCGATGAGCTGGCCGGTGCGCTACCTGAGCTACACGATCGACACGGTGTTGCTGACGGCGGCGCTGATGCTCGCGACCATTCTCCGGCAGTACCCGTTCGTACAGGCGTGGCTGACGGTGAAAGTCGTGCTGCTGGTCGTTTATGTCGTGCTGGGCATCTATGCATTCAGGTACGCGAAGACGCCGCGCGCACGCCTCGGCGGCTGGCTCGGGGCGATCGTGGTGTTCCTCGCGATCGTCAGCGTGGCGCGCGCTCATCATCCCCTCGGCGCCCTGCTCGGGCTGTGGGCCCCGCGCTGACGGGGCCGACAGATAAGGACAAACCCTTACTGACGCGCGGCCGCGTCCGCGCGAGCATCCTCTGTCAATGACTGCAGGCCGCCCGTCGCCGAGAGGAACGTGAAACCCATACTGGCCGTGAATTGCGGCAGCTCTTCCGTGAAGTGCGCCGTCATCGACGCGCAGGCGCCGGCGCGCCTGCTGGATGTGCGGATTGTCGACATCGGCACAGCCGCCTGTCGCATCCAGGTGAACCACGCGCAGGGTTCGGCATGTGAATGCAATGACGCGGCCGCTGCGATGCGGCTCGCGCTCGAGGAGGTCGGTCGCTCGCCCTGGGGCGCCAGGCTCGCGGCGGTGGCGCACCGGATCGTGCACGGTGGCGCGGACTTCTCGGCACCGCTGCTCCTCGACGACGACAGCCTCGCTGCGCTCGACAAGGCGGCCGCGCTGGCGCCGCTTCACAACGGTCCCGCGCTCGCTGCGGTGAAGGCGGCGCGCGAGCGCCTCGGCTCGATTCCCCACGTGGCCGTGTTCGACACGGCGTTTCACGCGACGCTCCCGCGGCGCGCACGTGAGTACGCGATCGAACCGGAGCTGGCAAGACGCCACGGCATCCGGCGCTACGGCTTTCACGGCATCAGCCATGCGAACGTGATGCGCAGCGTCGCGGCGACCCTGGGCACCGTACCGCAGGAGCGGCGGGTCATCTCCTGCCATCTCGGCAACGGCGCGAGCGTCGCAGCGATCGAGTACGGGCGGAGCGTCGAGACGAGCATGGGCATGACGCCGCTCGAAGGCCTGGTGATGGGAACCCGATGCGGCGACATCGATCCCGGAATCCTGCTTTGCCTGATGCGCGAAGGCGGCTACGACGGTGACGCCCTGGAGCGGCTCCTCAACTCGGAGTCGGGTCTGAAGGGACTCACGGGCACGCAGGACATGCGCGAGATCGAAGCGCGCGCCGTCGCTGGGGACGAGAGCTGTCGACTGGCGATCGCCATGTATGCGCACCGGGTGCGCAAGTACGTCGGCGCCTATGCGGCCGTGATGGGTGGTGTCGACGTCATCGCCTTCACCGGCGGCATCGGCGAGCGCAGCGCGGCTATCCGCCATCGCGTCACGCAACGGCTGGATTTCCTCGGTGCGACGCTCGACGAGGAGCTGAACCGTGCGGCGCAGGTCGATGAGCGTCACCCGACCGCAGAGATCTCCTTGCCGGGTTCGCGCACGCGGTTGATGGTGGTGCACGCGGACGAGGAAACCACGATTGCCACCGAAGCGGCCAGCGTGCTCGCAGCGGCGCCCCCGGCACGCGCGGTGCGCGTGCCGGTCGCGATCTCCGCGCGTCACGCCCACCTGTCGCAACGCACGCTCGACGCACTGTTCGGCAAGGACCACGCGCTGCGGCCGCGCACCTGGCTCTCGCAGCACGGTCAGTTCGCCGCCGAAGAGACCGTGACGCTCGTCGGCCCGCGCGGGCGCATCGAGCAAGTGCGCTTGATGGGTCCGCCGCGCTCGCGCGATCAGGTGGAGATCTCGCGCAGTGACGAATTCACGCTGGGGCTGGATGCACCGGTGCGGATCTCGGGAGATGTCGCCAATACGCCCGGCATCACCATCGAGGGGCCGGCGGGCCGCGTCACGCTGGCGAGCGGCGTGATCTGCGCACGCCGGCATGTCCACGTCGGCCCTCGCGACGCGACGGTTCTCGGGTTGCACGATCACGATTGCGTCGACGTGCGGATCGACAGGGGCGGACGCGAGCTCACCTTTGGCCAGGTGGTTGTGCGCGTCGCGCCCGACTACCAGTTTGAGCTGCATCTCGATACGGACGAAGCGAATGCCGCGGGTGTGCGGGCCGGCGATAGCGGCGAACTCCTGATTCACACACGGGTCGGGGGAGCTGCGGGAGGACGCTGGCACCATGCGTGATCGAAGCGGCTGGCAGTGGCGTCGAGATCTTCCCGGCGGCGCCTGGCTGGCGGGAGCGGCGGCCGCAATCTTCGCCGCCGCCGCGCTAGGATCTCCGGAGCGGGTCGAGGAGATGATCAAGGCAGCGCTCTCGCTCGACG
Organism: Steroidobacteraceae bacterium; assembly: GCA_036557045.1. Taxonomy (GTDB): domain Bacteria; phylum Pseudomonadota; class Gammaproteobacteria; order Steroidobacterales; family Steroidobacteraceae; genus DATBVX01. The sequence goes on along the minus strand of DATBIF010000300.1, from coordinate 1,744 downwards.
CCAACGCGAAGCACGGCGGCGTGATCTACCTCGAAGAGTGTCAGACCTGCCACGGTGCGCAGGCGACCGGCGATGCGCGCAGCGTCGTCCCATCCCTCGCCGGACAGCGACGACTCTATCTCGTCAAGCAGCTCGCGGACTTCGTGGAGCTGGAGCGCGAATCGCCCGATATGCACCGGACGGTTGCCGCAGCGGGGCTCGATGCGCCACAGGCGGTCCTCGACGTGGCGACCTATCTCAACGAGCAGCCGGCGCTGCAGCGGCCGCAAACCGGTGACGGCTCGGCAGTGCAGCTCGGTGAAGGAGTGTTCCGCGAGCAGTGTGCCAGCTGCCACGGCGACGATGCCCGCGGCGACGAGGATGGCTCGACGCCCTCGCTGCGCAACCAGCACTACGCATACCTGCTGCAACAGATGCGCGCGATCGGCGCCGGGCATCGCAGCGACATCGATCCCGACCTCGCGCGCTTCCTGGAGAGCCTGGATGCCGAGGAGCTGGCGGCCACTGCGGACTACCTGTCGCGACTGCGCGGCCCGGTGCGCGATCGGCGGCACATGCAGGACAACGGCGCGGTCGTGGACTAGATCAACGAGGAGACGGCAATGAGCGAAGTGAAGAGCATCCTGGTGGTCGTGGATCCGACGGCAGAGCAGCAGCCGGCGCTCGAGAAGGGCGCCACGCTGGCTCGGCGTTTCGGGGCGAGTCTCGAGCTCTTTGCCTGCGATACCAGGGTTTCACGCGAGGCGCGGCTTGCGAAGCACGTTGCCAGCGGGTCCAAACAGCCCTTCGATATCGATCTCAAGCCGATGCTGGAAGCCCTGGCGGTGCAGGCGAGGGCGCGTGGCATCAGGGTGACGATCGCGACGCTGTTTGCCGAGCCCCTGCCTGCGGCAGTGCTCGAGCATGCGCGCAGCATCGGCGCCGATCTCGTGGTGAAAGACACCCATCATCATCCGCTGCTCAAGCGCACGCTGATCACGAACACGGACTGGCAACTGATTCGTGGCTGCCCGGTGCCCCTCCTGCTCACCAAGCCCGCCGCGTGGCGCGAGCAACCACTACTCGTCGCGGCAGTCGATCCTCTCCACCCGGACGACAAGCCCGCGGCGCTCGATCAGCTCATCCTGCAATGGAGCCGCGAGCTGGCGCAGCGCCTGGAGGGCATCGTGCACATCGCCCACGCCTACCTGCCGCTCGTGGTCTATGGCTCGCCGGCCGGAGCGCTGCCGGCGATGGCGACCGCGGTGTCGACCGAAGCGCTGATGGCCGAGGAGCATCACCGCAAGGCCGAGCTCGTCAGGCTCGCCCGCGCCTACGGAGTCGACGAGCGCAACATTCACCTGCAGATCGACTCGCCCGCCGGGCTACTGGCGTCGCTGGCGTCTGAGCTGCACGCGGACGTGGTGGTCATGGGAGCCATCTCGCGCAGCGGAATCAAGCGAGTCTTCGTCGGCAGCACCGCCGAAGCGGTGCTGGAGAACCTGCCGTGCGATGCCTTGATCGTGAAGCCAGTCGATTTCGCGGCCGACCTGCCGTTCTGACAGCCAGGGCAGAGTTGCCCTAGTAGGGCCACACCCAGTTGCGGATTTCGTCCAGGTCCTCGCCGTAACGGGTGATATAGCGCTCGTGCTCGAGGAGCTTGTCGCGCACGAGCTGCTTCAGGTGCGCGGCGCGATAGCCGAGCTCCGGCACGCGCTCGATCACATCTTCGACCAGGTGATAGCGGTCGAGATCGTTGCGTACC
>DATBIF010000299.1:0-8799 GCA_036557045.1 Steroidobacteraceae bacterium | reverse complement strand
TGGTGGCTCTCGCCCATCACTTGCTCGATCGCATATTGCGGCAATTGCAGCCCGCGGCCCTGAAGATACTCCTGCAGGCGCGTCTTGGGGTCCTTGAGCTCCGCCACCTCTGCCAGCCCGGAGAGTGGCGCGGCCATGACGCGCTCGATGGCCGCTCGCGCGGCGTCGAAACCACCGTCCAGGTAGATGGCGCCGATGAGCGCTTCCAGCGCGTCCGCGAGAATGGATTCACGCCGAAATCCGCCGCTGCGCAGTTCCCCGGGGCCGAGTATCAGGAGCTCTCCGAGTCCGATGCGGGCGGCGATCTCGGCCAGCGATTCACGTCGCACCAGGCGGGCGCGCAGGCGGCTCAGTTCGCCCTCGCGTGCTTCGGGGTGCTGGCGATACAGATAATCCGCGACCACGCAGTTCAGGACGCCATCGCCAAGGAACTCGAGTCGCTCGTTGTTCGCACCGCCGGCGCTGCGATGGGTGAGCGCGGCCGTCATCAGCGCGGTGTCGTGGCAGCGATAGCCGAGCGTGTGTTCGAGCCAGTCGGTGGTGCGTCGGGGCAGCTGCGTCACGGCACCCGCCCCAGCAGCAGGCGTCCCGGCGAACTACTCGATCTGCACAGTCTTGTCGAAATTGACCTGCAACGAGACATTGGAGATGAAGGGTGCAGTAGCCTGGTACACCGCTTCAACCTGGTAGCCCGAACCTTGTTTCGTGATCTTCAGCTTGTCGGCGTCGCGCACGGTCATGACATTCACGTCCTCGATGTCGAAGCGCTTTTCGATCGCCGTGCGGATCGTGGCCATGTCAGGCTGATCGCCCTTGAGGTCGCTGGCGACCTGATCGAGCGTGCGCGCGATCTTCATGTATTCGAGATACACCGGGGTGAGACGAATTCCCCCGTAAAACACCAGGGCGATCGGGACCAGGACGATCAACCAGCCCAGAAACGTCATACCACGCTCGTGACGCCACATCGTGCCCCCTGAGGTTGTGACAGCGGTTAGCGGATCGCCGAGCCGATCCGGCTCCAGATGGGCCCACCCGGGCCGTCCCAATTGAACCAGATTCGCACCGCCTTGCCGACCAGATTGCCCTCCGGGACGAAGCCTACGCCTTCGTAGCGGCTGTCCTGGCTGTTGTCGCGGTTGTCGCCCATGAAGAAGTAGTGGCCTGCCGGCACCACGTAGGTGCCCTCGCGACTCTCGCGGCCGGGAAGATACAGCACGCGGTGCTCGTGCTTGCCGATGTCTTCGACACCGATCTGCGCGCCATCGTGGCCATGGCCTTCGTATACGCCGTCCAGCGTCACGGGCAACTCCGTGCCGTTGACGGACACCCGCTTGTTGCGCACCAGGATCGTGTCGCCGGGGAGGCCCACGAGTCGCTTGATGTAATTGGTGCCGGGATCCGATGGCTTGCGAAAAACCACGACGTCTCCACGCTGCGGCGAACCGAGATCGACGATGCGCGTATTGAGCACCGGAAGACGCAGCCCGTATGCGAATTTGCTCACGAAGATGAAATCACCGTCGAGGAGCGTGGGCATCATCGAATCGGACGGGATGCGGAACGGCTCGAACAGGAACGAGCGGATCACGAGCACCAGCAGGATCACCGGGAAGAACGAGCGCGCGTATTCGACGACGGTGGGTTCGGGCGCCGTCTCTGGCCGTTTCGGCTTCAGCACCCAGGCATCGAAAGCCCAGATCGCGCCGGTGAGGAACGTGGCAATGACCAGGATCAGCGCAAAGTCGACAATCATTCAGCACCTAAGCAAAAAAACGCGCGCAGTATTGTTGACTTCCGTTGTCGAGTCAACCACTTGCAGCACGACTTGCGAGTCCGCACAGGCTACTTGCGACCCACTTTCAGTACCGCGAGGAAAGCCTCCTGCGGAATCTCGACCTGGCCCAGCTGCTTCATGCGGCGCTTACCCTCCTTCTGCTTCTCGAGGAGTTTGCGCTTGCGCGTGACGTCGCCGCCGTAGCACTTGGCCAGCACGTTCTTGCGCAGCGCCTTCACGGTCGCGCGCGCGACAATCTTGCTGCCGATGGCCGCCTGCACCGCGACCTCGAACATCTGGCGGGGAATCAGCTCCTGCATCTTGTCGACCAGCTCGCGGCCGCGCGCATAGGCGTTGTCCCGGTGCACGATGATCGACAGTGCGTCGACCCGCTCATCGTTGATGAGAATGTCCAGCTTGACCAGCGGCGCCGCCTGAAAGTGGCTGAAGTCGTAGTCGAAGGATGCGTAGCCGCGGCTCACCGACTTGAGGCGATCGAAGAAATCGAGCACGACCTCGGCCAGTGGCAACTCGTACTGCAGTGACACCTGGTTGCCGAGGTAGAGCAGTTTCTTTTGAGTGCCGCGCTTCTCTTCGCAGAGCTGCAGCACCCCGCCCACATGGGCCGGCGGCATCAGGATATTCGCGATGATGATCGGCTCGCGGATCGCGGCGATCAGGTTCGACGCCGGCAACTTCGCAGGGTTGTCGACGTAACTGATGTCGCCGTTCTCGAGTGCGACTTCGTATACCACCGTTGGCGCGCTCGTCACCAGGTCGAGATGGTATTCGCGTTCCAGGCGTTCCTGGACGATGTCCATGTGCAACAGGCCGAGGAAGCCGCAGCGAAAGCCGAAACCCAGCGCGGTGGAGACTTCCGGCTCGAAGTGCAGGGACGAATCGTTGAGACGGAGCTTGTGCAGGGCGTCGCGAAAGCTCTCGTAGTCCTCGGAGTTGACAGGGAACAGGCCTGCGAACACGCGCGGTTTGATCTGTTTGAATCCGGGCAGCGCCGCGGTGCTGGGTCTGGCCTCGTGCGTGATCGTGTCGCCGACGGGCGCCCCGTCGATCTCCTTGATGCCGGCGATCACGAAGCCCACCTCGCCGGCGCCGAGCGACTCGCGCGTCTCGGATTTCGGTGTGCGGCGTCCCAGCTTGTCGACCAGGTGGCTGCGCCCGGTCGACATGACGCGGATCTTCTCGCCGGTGCGCAGCGTGCCATTGACGACACGCACCAGCGAGACCACGCCCACGTAGTTGTCGAACCAGGAATCGATGATCAGCGCCTGGAGCGGCGCCGCCGGATCGCCGCGCGGCGCGGGTATCCGGCGCACCAGCGCTTCGAGCAGCTCCGGCACACCCTCGCCGGTCTTGGCGCTCACGCGCAGCGCGTCGTGCGCCTCGATGCCGATGATCTCTTCCACCTCCTGGATCACGCGCGCGGGTTCGGCGGAGGGCAGATCGATCTTGTTGATGACCGGCACGACCGTGAGACCTTGCTCGATGGCCGTGTAGCAGTTGGCGACACTCTGCGCCTCGACGCCCTGCGCTGCGTCCACCACGAGCAGGGCGCCTTCGCAGGCCGCCAGCGAGCGGGAAACCTCGTACGAGAAGTCGACATGCCCCGGCGTGTCGATCAGGTTCAGCTGGTAACGGACGCCGTCGCTCGCCTGGTAGTGAAGCGTCACGCTCTGCGCCTTGATCGTGATGCCGCGCTCCCGCTCCAGGTCCATGTTGTCGAGCACCTGCTCCTGCATCTCGCGCGCCTCCAGCCCGCCGCAGAGCTGGATGAAGCGGTCGGCCAGGGTCGATTTACCGTGATCGACGTGGGCGATGATGGAAAAGTTGCGGATATGGTGCATCGGGGGGGCTGACATCGGCGCGCGGATTATAGAGCAGTCTGGTCGTGGCGTTGGCTGGTGTGCCCGACGCCATGGCTGGACTGCTCTATTCTCTTCGCAGCAAGCGATGGAGCTCTTCGGTGTCGAGCCGGCCGTGACACACCGGGGTCCCGTCGAGCAGCAACACGGGCACCTTGTGGCCGAAGCGGGTCTTGAGTCTTGGATCGGTGTCGACATCCACGACCAGTACGCCGAGAGACTTTCCAAGGCAGAAGGCCTCGAGCTCCTCGAGCATCTCGTCGCAGAGCTCGCAGCCCGCACGTGAAAGTAAAGTGAAACGTGGCACGCCGCTCACGCGCGGCGCCCCGATCCTGGCGGGTAGGATCCGCTCAGGGCTTGGGGCCGAATGCCGCGGCCGGAGGCGGGCGATCGTTCTTGTCGGGTCGCAGTGGCGGCTGCGCCTCGCTCGTGCCCGGCTGCGTCGAATGTGCGATGAGCTGAACTGTCTGGGAAGGCACCTCGCCGACAGCCGTCACCTGGTGCCCGCGCGTGGTTGTCGAGAACGTGAAGGCCGAGCCGACCTTGGCGAGACCATTGAACTGGTCAGGAGCCGCGGGCCGTGCTTCGATGAATACCGACACGGACGCGAGTCCGTCCGAATACACGAGGTGCGTGACGGGAGATTCCGAACCCTCGAGCATCTGGGTGCTCGTGACCGTCAGCTTGAACCCGGGTGGCACCTTGGCGGCGCGCCAGTTCGAGGCAAACGTGCTCTCGGCCGTGCTCGGGGCCGGCTGCTTGACCCATTGCATGCCTTCGGTGTTCACGCGGGGCTCGACCGCCGAAGCCGGCAGGCTTTCGGGCACCGCGATGTTCGCGAACAGGATCTGTTCGACGACGTTGCCCTTCTCGTCGCACAGCTGGGTCTTGAGCGGCAACGCCGTGCCCTCGTCAATCCACAGCCGGTAGCCGAAACGGAACGCGTCGCGCGGGTTCACCGCAATCACCTGTGTTGGCCGGCCCAGCAACCGTCCAGGCGCGAGCTTTTCGACCTGGTAGTGATCCGCGAGGCTCGCATCGAAAGCCGGCAGCGTGCCGAGCAATGAGCCGCTCACCGGCCGCGACTCCACCAGCACGCGCTTCTGGTCGGGGAGATAGCAGGTGAGCTCCTGATCGTTGCGGATGATCTCGCGCCCGCTGCCATCGAGTGACACGAGCCGCTCGGCCACCTTGCCATCGTCCACGCGATGCACGATCCGCAGGGTCTCGACCCTGCCGTTGCGAAGGTGGAAGAACGTGCCGTCGTAGTTGCGTGTCGCAAGCGCGCGATTCATGCGCTCGAGCCACGCGCGGGCGTCATCGTCGTCGGCAACGGCGACACTCAGGACACAAAGCAGAATGCAGCCGGCGGCGAGGCGATTACGCATGTATCAGGGTCGGGCCTGGTCGTCGGCCTGGGCGGGCGCGGGCTCATCCATCGGTGTCGGGTCTTCCGCAATGATGCCTGAAAGCACGTTGCGCCGGCCAAGCGGCGACGAATATTCGCTGTGCGCCACGACATAACTCGTCAGCCGGCCCGCCGGGATGATGGGACCGCTGGTCGCCGGAGCCGGTACCGTATAGCTCGGCTCCTCGATGGCCGGTGCATCGATGGCGGCGGTGGCGGCCACTGTGCCTGGAGAGCTCGCGGAGCTCGCAGAGGTTGCGACGGCCGCGACCTGGGTATCGACCGGAGCCTGCGTACGCTGCAGACCCAGGATCGCCACCGTCGCGACGCTCGCAGCGACGGCGAGGCCACCGAGGGGACGCAGCCACCGGGTCACCGAGCGCAGCGTATCGCGCCTGGCGCTACCGCCCTCCGCCGCAACCGCCGCGCTCACGCGCTCCGCGAAGCCGCGCGTCACGCTGCGGCCAGGCGCATTGCGCAGGCACTCGCCGATCACCACGTAGCGGCTCAGCGAGATGCGCAGTTCATCGTTTCCGGCCAGTCGTCGCAGCAGGAGCTCGACCTCTGGACGCGGCAGTTCGCCGTCCAGGAACGCCGACAGCTGGTCGCGCAGATATTCAGTCATTGAAGTTCATTCCTCCACGCGTCCCAGGCCGCCCTCGAAGATCGGCCGCAGGCGCTTGTCGATTGCTTCGCGCGCACGGAAGATCCGTGAGCGCACAGTTCCTACCGGGCATTCCATGGCCGCTGCAATCTCCTCGTAACTGAGGCCCTCGATTTCGCGCAGCATGATGGCCGTGCGCAGGTCCTCCGGAAGATCGGCGATGGCCGCATTCACCGTGTCGCGGATCTCGTCGGTGAGCAGCAGCCCTTCCGGAGTTTCCGAATCCTTCAGACGCGCCTGCATGTCGTACTGTTCCGGATCCTGCAGGTCGAGATCGTAATCGACAGGACGCCGACGGTTGGAGACCAGCGCATTCTTGGCCGTGTTGATGGCGATCCGGTACAGCCAGGTGTAGAACGCGCTGTCGCCGCGAAAACTGGGGAGCGCCCGATAGGCCTTCAGGAATGCCTCCTGGGCCACATCTTCGGCTTCGACCGGATCACGGACGTACCGCATGATCAGCTTGAGCACCTTGTGCTGATACCGGAGCACCAGGTAGTCGAATGCTCCTGCATCGCCTCGTTGCACACGCTCCACGAGCATCAGATCGCTGGCGTCGTTGCCCATTCGGGCCGGTCACTCCGGTGTCCGAGCCAGCCTGAGCACCCCCCTGTGACCCTGCCTGCACTGGAAAGTTCGCCCCAAGGTACGTGCGTTAGCCGGCTGTGATTGAGTTCACAACTCAAAGTTCAAAGCGGGAGCCTGTCTGGCTCCCCTGTTCACATTCTAATGGCATGCGAGGCACTCGCAGGAATTCATGACGCACTCGTACTCGCAGGCGCCGGAAGGCAGTTGCACCCACGGATTCGCGCGTCACGATGGCCCGGCAGCGACGCCTGCCGTCGTCCCAGACCAGAAAGCCGAGGCCGCTCCAGCATCGCGTACGGTCATCGAGCCGTGCCTGCCATGCACGCCCGGTTCGATCCACGAGCTGCCAGTCGCCATGCGCTGACCAGACTGCTCGCTGAACGGCGCTGCGGAGCCCGCCTGCGGCCGACAGCAAGCCGTGCCCGGCGACCAGGATCACGCTGAACATCAATGACGCGCGGGCGAGTAACGACCAGTCCTGCAGTGAGATCGCGAGCACCAGGCCGAGCAGTCCGCCCGCGAGCGGCACCAGCACGACCCACGACGGAGTGAGTCTAAGATCGATGCTCGCGTATGGCGTCGACGACATTGCGCAGCTCCGGATCGGGCGGCCGCTCATCGCTCAGCAGATAGGCCTGGAGCTGCGGGTCCTGATCCTGCAGCAGCCGCTCGAAGGCCCGCTGTTCGGCCGGGCTGGCCTGCGGATAGCATTGCGCAAGGTAACGCTGCAGCAGCTCATCCAGCTCCCGCATTCCGCGGCGGCATTGCCAGGCGAGCCGGCTCAATGGCGGCGCTCCGCCAGCAGTTTCTTGATCTCACCGATCGCCTTTGCCGGGTTCAGGTCCTTCGGACAGGCCTCGGTGCAGTTCATGATGGTGTGGCAGCGGTACAGCCTGAACGGATCCTCGAGTGCGTCGAGCCGCTCGCCCGTGGCCTCATCACGGCTGTCGATGATCCAGCGGTAGGCTGCGAGCAGCGCGGCCGGCCCGAGGTAACGATCGCTGTTCCACCAGTAGCTCGGGCACGCGGTCGAGCAGCACGCGCACATGATGCACGCGCTCGGCCGATCGATCTTCTCCTGCTCGGCCTTGGATTGCAGCCGCTCGCGGTCCGGTGGCGCGGCCGTGCGCGTCTGCAGCCACGGCTTGACCGACGCGTACTGTGCGTAGAACTGCGAGAGGTCCGGCACCAGGTCCTTCACTACCGGCAGGTGGGGCAAGGGATAGATTCGCACCTCACGCCCGACGTCTGCGCACGCCAGGGTGCAGGCGAGCGTGTTGACGCCATCGATGTTCATGGCGCAGCTGCCGCAGATGCCTTCACGGCACGAGCGGCGAAACGTCAGCGTCGAATCGATCTCGTTCTTGATCTTGATCAGCACGTCGAGAAGCATCGGCCCGCAGTCGTCCATGTCGAGGTGGAAAGTGTCCATGCGCGGGTTTTCACCGCTGTCCGGGTCGAAGCGATAGATGCGAAACGCCTTGACGTTGTGGGCGCCGGCCGGCGCCTCGTGGACACGCCCCGGGCGGATGCGGGAATTGGCGGGCAGACGAAACTTGGCCATCGTGATTCCTAGTAAGCCCTGGCCTGGGGAGGCACCGCCGCGACCTCGTCGCTGCGCGTCTCCAGGTGCACCGGGCGGTAGTCGATGCGCACCTCGCCCGGACCGCTCACCCAGGCGAGTGTGTGCTTCATCCAGTTGCGATCGTCGCGCGCCGGAAAATCCTCGCGCGCGTGTGCGCCGCGGCTTTCGGTCCGATTGGCGGCGCTGTGAATGGTCGCTTCCGCCTGCTGCAACAGGTTTTCGAGCTCGAAGGTCTCGATCAGGTCCGTGTTCCAGATGAGCGAGCGATCGCTGACGCTGACGTCCTCGAGCGACCGGTGCGACTGTGCGAGCTTGCCGATGCCCTCCTGCAGCACGCTGCCGGTACGGAAGACCGCCGCGTGCGTCTGCATGATGTGCTGCATCTCGAGGCGGATTTCCGCCGTGCGTCGCTTGCCGCGCGCGTGGCGATAGCGGTCCAGCCGCTGCAACGCCAGGTCGGCACCAGCCTGTGGGAGCGGTCGATGTGCCGTACCCGGACGCAGGATGCGCGCGCACTGCTCGGCGGCCGAGCGACCGAAGATCACGAGGTCGAGGAGCGAATTCGAGCCGAGGCGATTGGCGCCGTGCACGGAGACACAAGCCGCCTCGCCCACCGCCATCAGGCCCGGCACCACGGCCTCGGTATCGCCGTTCTGCGGCGCGAGCACCTCGCCGTGAATGTTGGTGGGAATGCCGCCCATGTTGTAGTGGACCGTGGGAAGCACGGGAATCGGCTCGCGGTTGACGTCGACGCCGGCGAAGATGCGGGCGGTTTCGGCAATTCCCGGAAGCCGCTCCTGGATCACGTCGGCGCCGAGGTGCTCGAGGTGCAGGTGGATGTGATCCTTGCGCCTGCCGACGCCGCGCCCCTCATGAATCTCCACCGTCATCGAACGG
>DATBIF010000298.1:0-1742 GCA_036557045.1 Steroidobacteraceae bacterium | reverse complement strand
CAAACGTCATCGTGCCGTACTTGTCGAGCACGTCCTGCCAGCCCCACGCAGCGCCCGGCACGGTCACGGTGAGGATGCCATGACCCGGCATGCCCGATCCGGGGCCCCAGTCGCTCGAATCCCAGTGATAGCCGAGATCGTTCAGATGCTGCAGCGTCTCGCCGGAAGGCGCCTTGCCGCTCGCATTCAGAACATGCAGCTGATGATCCTTGGCGGTGTAGACGATCGCGAACAAGTCGCCGGCCAGGCCGACGTTCATCGGCTCCACCAGGTTGAGCGTGGCGGCCATGGCGACGGCTGCGTCGATCGCATTGCCGCCTTGCTGCAGGATGCGCAGCCCGGCCTCGGCCGCGAGCGGTTGGCTGGTCGCCACCATGCCGTTGCGCGCCATCACCTCGGAGCGGCCCTGCTGCAGCCAGCCCTCCGAGCGGTCGCCGCGAACTGCATTGCAGAACGGCGGTTTGGTCCCGCTCACGTTGCACGACTGCACCGGTGACGTTTGCGCCATCGCTGGAACCGCCAGCACGCCTGCCGCGATCGCGGCGGCTCCGATGAGCCGCCGCGCTGTTCGATGATTGTGGGAACTCGTATCCGTGGAGTCCCCCGTCAGTAGCTTTCGCATGCATCTCTCCTCGTTGCCTTGCATTCGACCAAGCTGTCTTCGCGCCCGGCATGCGGGCGCGTCTGCGCGATAACCGTTGGCTCGGGAAGGACGGCGGGCGGCCGGGGCAGGAAAGGCCGCCCCGCGCCTTCACGACACGAACGTCAAGCGAACTTGGGATTGTGGATCGTCGGCTCCTCCTCACATCGATCGGTCTGTTTCGATCGGCGCATGCGCCGCGCCGGGACGACGCGATGCTGCGCTGTTGACGGAGCCTAGCCGACGCGGTAGTCGGGAAATTTCGTCAAATCGTTGCGGACTTTCGCGTGTGCGACTTCGCGATGAGCAAAGGCAACGTGCAGGCGGAATGAAAGGCCGGGCTGCCGTGTGCGTCGCACGCGTGTCCGGGCGACGACGTCACTTCGATGCGGAGCGGCGGTACGCCCTGGGCGTGATGCCCACGTTGCGGGTGAAGGCGGTGCTGAAGTGACTGGGCGCCGAGAACCCGACCTGGTACGCGATGTCGGCGATCGAACGCTCCTTCTCGAGCAGCAGCTCGCGCGCGCGCGCAATGCGCTTCTGGGCCACGAACTCGTGCGGCGTCATGCCCATGGTGTGACGGAAGCACTTGGCGAAGTGCCCCGCACCCATCGAGACCACCGCGGCGACGTCTGCTGTGGTGAGCTCGGCGGCGAGGTTGCCGTCGATGTACTCGGTCACGCGCGCCAGCTTGGCGGGCGTCAGGCGCTGAACGCGCACGTCCGGCACTTTGCTGAGAGAGGAGTAGCGTCGGAGCAGGTGGACGACGATCTGCTGGACGATCGCCTCGGCGCACAGGGCGCTGCAGAAGGCGTCCTCTCGGAACTCGCGCAGAAGCTGGAGCAGCAGCGCCTCGATGGCCGGATCGCGCGTTCCGAAATTGTCGATGATCTCGGCATCGCCACCGGAATGACCGCGCTCTCCCAGTGCGGCCTTGAACAGTCGATGCGACAGCCTCACCCGGACGAACTCGCATCCGCGCTCGCCGTGCGTAATCCATTCCTTGCGGGGCCCGCGTCCCGTGATGATGAGGGTGCCGCCGCGCGTGACGTCCTCGCGGCTGCGCCCATAGCGGTTTTGCGTCACGCGCCTCACGCCGCGC
>DATBIF010000297.1:0-7084 GCA_036557045.1 Steroidobacteraceae bacterium | reverse complement strand
CCAGGAGCAGATGCAGGCCTGGCATCGCGACGGTTTCGACGTGGACGTGTCGGTGAACCTGTCCGCCGCAGACCTCGGTGAGCCTGAGCTGCCCGAGCTCGTGCGCAAGCGGCTCACCAAGGGAGAGCCGCTGGCCAGCCGGCTGGTGCTCGAGATCACCGAGAGCGCAGTGATGCGTGAGACCGCGAGCGCGATTCGCGTGATGGAGGAGCTGCGCCATGACGGCGTGCGCTTCTCGATCGATGACTTCGGCACCGGGTACTCCTCACTGGCACAGCTCAAGCGTCTGCCGGTCGACGAGATCAAGATCGACAAGTCCTTCATCATCGATCTCAAGCGCGAGACCGACGACGAGGTGATCGTGCGCTCGACGATCGAGCTCGGTCACAGTCTCGGCGTCAAGGTCGTCGCCGAGGGCGTCGAGACCGCGGACGGCTGGGAAATGCTGCGCCAGATGGGCTGCGACCTGGCGCAGGGCTACTTCATCAGCGCGCCGCTTCCCGGTGCGCAGATCGTCAACTGGGTACGTGCTCTCAACTCCAAGCTCGAAAACGCCGAGACGCCGACCCAGCAAGTGCGGATCCTCAAGGAACACCGGCGCAACAACCTCTAGGCGGGTCCGATCGCGCAGGCATGCCTCTATCGGGCAGGTGCTGTCGAGGACGCCGTGAATAGGTCCCGGCAGGCGTCGGACCGTGCAATACTGCGCGCCGCTGCGGTATCCGCACTTGGGGAGAAAAACGATGAGCTGGGTGATCCTGGTGCTGATCGTCGTGCTGGTGTTGTTCCTCGTCGGGGTCTACAACCGGCTGGTCGCCGCTCGCAACGCCTACAAGAATGCGTTTGCGCAGATCGACGTGCAGCTCACGCGCCGCTACGACCTGATCCCGAACCTGGTCGAGACCGCCAAGGGCTACATCAAGCACGAGCGCGAGACCCTGGAGGCGGTGATTCGGGCGCGCAACTCCGCCGTCAGTGGGTTGAAGGCCGCCGCGGCGAGCCCCGGTGATCCGGCAGCATTGCAACAGCTCGCGGGCGCGGAAAATACGCTGAGCGGCGCTCTCGGCCGCCTGTTCGCGGTGGCCGAAGCGTATCCCGACCTCAAGGCCAACCAGAACATGATGCAGCTCTCCGAGGAGCTGACCTCGACCGAGAACAAGGTGGCGTTCGCGCGGCAGGCGTTCAACGATGCCGTGATGTCCTACAACACCACGCGCGAAGTCTTCCCCAACAGCCTGATCGCGGGGGCCTTCGGCTTTCAGCCGGCGCAGCTCCTCGAGATCGAGAGCCCGGAAAAGCGCGCGGTGCCCAAGGTCAGCTTCACCTGAGCGGCCGGCTGTTCCGCGCTCGGCAGCCGGGATGAACGGATGAACTTCTACGCGCGCCAGGCCGACGCCCGTCGCCAGACGCGTCTGCTGGTGATCCTGTTCGTGCTCGCTCTGTTCGCGATCCTCGTCGCGGTCAATTTCGTCGTGCTCACGGTGCTCGCAATCTCGGACGCCGAGGCACCGGGCCTGCCCAACGGCACATGGCTCGGTCACCGGCCCGGCACGGTGCTGCTCACCTCGCTCATCGTGCTGGCCGTCGTGGGCCTTGCCAGCCTCTACAAGTCCATGGTGCTGCGCTCGGGCGGAGCAGTGGTCGCGAAGTCATTGGGGGGCGATCGCGTGGATCGCGGATCGTCGGATCCCCTGCGGCGCCGCCTGCACAATGTCGTCGAGGAGATGGCGATTGCCTCGGGCGTGCCGATGCCGGAGGTCTACGTGCTCGAGCACGAGAGCGCGATCAACGCATTCGCCGCAGGCCACTCGCCCTCCAACGCGGCCATTGCGGTGACGCGCGGCGCGCTGGAGCGGCTCAACCGCTCGGAGCTGCAAGGCGTCATCGCGCACGAGTTCAGCCACGTCCTGAACGGCGACATGCGCATCAGCCTGCGACTGATGGGACTCCTGTTCGGCCTGCTGGTGATCGCGTTGATTGGCCGCACCGTGCTGCGTTTCAGCGGGCGCGGCTCGCGCGACCGCAAGGGCGGCGTAGCCCTGGTCGCGCTCGCCGCGATCGCGGTGATGCTGCTGGGCTATGTGGGGGTGTTTTTCGGCCGGCTGATCCAGGCCGCCGTCTCGCGACGGCGCGAGGAGCTCGCGGATGCGTCCGCGGTGCAGTTCACGCGCGAGCCGGAAGGACTCAAGGGCGCTCTCGTGAAGATCGGCGGCTATGACATGGGCTCGAAGCTCCAGAATGTCGGCGTCGACGAGGTCGCCCACATGCTGTTCGCCTCGGGCATGGACCGCCTGTTTGCGACGCATCCGCCGCTCATCGAGCGCATTCGCGCCCTGGACCCATCGTTCAAGGAGTCCGAGTTCGCGAAAGTGGATTCAGGCCCGCAGCTCGAAACCCCTGTGGGCGAGCACCGCACGGGCGAATCACTGCCGCCGCTCGCGACTGACATGAGCGCGCTCGCAGGCGCTGTGGTCGCTGCCCAGCCAAAGACCATTGCGCGGCTCGTGGGCAACCCCGGGACGCCGCAGGTGAAGGTGGCGCAGGCACTGGCGCAGTCGCTTCCAGCCGAACTGCTGGCGAATCTCGAGGCGCCGGGCAAGGCGCTCGGCATGCTGCTGGCATTGGTCCTGGATCCAAAGCCCAAAGTGCGCGAGCTGCAGCTCAGCATCGTGAGGGAGCGACTGGGTGAGCGAGCGCTCGGTCTGATCACCGAAGCGGAGTCGGCGGCGGACAAGCTGGAGCCGTTCCAGCGCCTGCCGATGCTCCAGAGCCTGTTTCCGAGCCTCAGGCGACTGACGCGTGAATCGCGCTTGCGTATCGTCGAGGGCCTGGATCGGTTGATCCGCGTCGATGGTCGCATCGAGATCTTCGAATACACACTCGGCACGCTGGCGCGCACCTATCTGCAGGACGAGCTGCAACCCGCGGCCAAGGCGGGTGCACTGAAGCTCGACCAGGTGAGCGCCGAGCTGCAGATCGTCCTGGCGACCCTCGCTGAGCATGGCACCACCGACCCCGCACAGGCGCGGCGCGCGTACGAGATCGGCATGCAGCACCTATTGCCACGAGTCCGTCCGCCTTACCAGCCGGTGCCGGGCTGGGCGCCAGCGCTCGATCGCGCGCTGCAGTGCCTGGACCGGCTGGCGCCGGCCGGCAAGGAACAGTTGGTGGAGGCGCTCGTGAAGACCATCGCGCTCGATGAGCAGCTCACCGTCGACGAGTCAGAGCTCTTGCGGGTGGTGTGCGCCTCGATTCACTGTCCGCTTCCGCCGCTCTTGAACCTGGGGAGCTGAAGCGCTTCAGTCTGCGCGCCAGCGAAACAGCGCCGCGCCCAGCACCATGAACAGCAGCCCGGTGAGCGCCAGGTAGAACAGCTGTGGAGCGATCTGCGCGAAACCCGCGCCATCCAGCATGATGGCGCGTGCCGCATCGAGCATTTGCGTGAGCGGAAAGATCTTGGCCAGCCACTGCAACCAGCGGGCCGAGCCCTCCAGCGAGAACCAGACGCCCGAGAGCAGCATCATCGGCCAGGTAATCATGTTGAGCACGCCGCTGGCGAGCTCCTCGCTGCTGAAGCGCGCCGCGATGAAGAGGCCGATCGCGATCAGCGAGATGGCGCCGAGGAGTGCCACCAGGAACAGGAGCAGCGGGCTGCCCTCCATGCGGAAGTGCAGCACCAGGCTCAGCGCCCAGAAGACGAATACCATCACGATCATGATCAGGATGAGGCGCGACAGCACCTGCGCGGAAATGAACTCGATCGCGCGCAGCGGCGTCGCACGCAGGCGCTTGAGGAAGCCCGACTTGCGGTAACGCACCACGACCCAGCCGACGCCGAACAGGCAACTGAACATCATGTTCATGCCGAGAATGCCTGGCAGGAGCCAGTCGACGTAACGCACCGGCCGGCCAGACACCGTTTCGCGCTTGAGGCCCGGGTCGGATTGCAGCAGGAGTTTTTCGACGACGTAGCCCTTGGGCGAGTCGGTGTTCACCCAGTAGCGCGGTGTGGTGCGCAGATCGAGCAGCAGGTCGATCTGGTGCCGCGCGACCTTGTGAACCGCATCCGCTTCATCGCTGGGCGTGAAGAACTCGATGTAGTGCGTCGCGAGAAACGGATGCATCGAAGTCTCGATCTTCGGACCGTTGTGCAGCACGCCAACCTTGAACAGCGGGCGCTCGGGACCGCCGAAAATCAGGGCGAGCGCGACCACCAGGCCGATCGGCACCAGGATGTTCCAGCCGAGGGTCGCGCGGTCGCGCAGGAATTCGATGTTGCGGGCGTGCCAGACGGCGAGCAGGCGGCGGATCATGCGCGTAATTCCTTACCGGTGAGCTCCAGGAACAGATCTTCCAGGTTGCGCGGCCGGATCCGCAGGTGCTTCAGGGATACGCCGGCATCCATCAGGTACTTGAGCGTGGCATCGACGCTCGCGGTCGAGATCTCGATCTGCTCCTTGTCAGAGAGCAGCTGGAACGGAACCGTGCCTGGATCGAGCGTGAAGTCCTCGCGCGGCATCTCCAGGATCACGTCCTCGAAGTGCTCCCGCAGCAGCTGGAGCGGGGAACCCATGGCGATGATGCGCCCGTGATCCATGATCGCGATTCGATCGCAGAGGAAATACGCCTCTTCCATGTAGTGCGTCGTCAGGATCACGGTCTTGTTGCCGGCCTTCACCGTGCGGACCAGGTCCCAGAAGTTGTGGCGCGCCTGCGGATCGAGGCCGGTGGTCGGCTCGTCGAGGAACAGCACCTCCGGATCGTTGACCAGCGCGATCGCGAGCAGCAGCCGTTGCAGCTGGCCTCCCGAGAGCTTGCGGTTGTCGCGATCCTCGAGCTTTTCCAGCGCACAGATGCGGATCACCTCGTCGACGCTCAGCCCGCGCGGGTAGAGATTGCGGAACAGCGTCAGGCACTCGCGCACCGTGAGAAATTCCTGCAACGCCGTTTTCTGGAACTGGATGCCGGCTTCGGCGCGAAAGCGATCACCCGCGGGCTCGCCGCGATAGAACACTTCGCCGCTGGTGGCGGGGAGGATCCCTTCGATCATTTCCACGGTGGTGGTCTTCCCGGCGCCGTTCGGACCGAGCAGGCCGAAACAGGTGCCGGCTTCGACGCCGAACGACACGCCGTCGACGGCGACGATGGCGCCGTAATGTTTCACGAGGTTGCGGGCTTCGAGTATTGCGGGCATCACGGTCCCAAGGCTGGGCGGGGCGAGCGATGCTACCCGATCGACACCGGGCTCGCGAGATCGGCCCGCGGCCATTCGCTGCTATCATCGCGCGCACCAACCGCTGCTGGACCGCAATGGACGGCCCTTTCCCGAACCTGCTCGCGCCACTTGACCTGGGCTTCGTGACGCTGCGAAACCGCGTTCTCATGGGCTCGATGCACACCGGCCTCGAGGACCGCGCGCGCGATTACCCGAGACTCGCGGCCTATTTCGCGGAGCGGGCGCGCGGACAGGTCGGCCTGATCGTGACCGGCGGTATCGCCCCAAACATCGTCGGCTGGGCGAAGCCGTTTGCCGGCAAGCTCAGCTGGCGCACCGAGATTCCACGTCACCGCCGGATCGCGGACGCCGTGCATCGCGAAGGCGGGCATGTCTGCATGCAGATTCTGCACACCGGGCGCTATGCCTATCACCCGCTGGCCGTGGCACCGTCGGCGATCCGTTCGCCGATCAGCCCATTCACGCCGCGCGCGCTGAGCAGCCGCGGCGTGGAACGGCAGATCCGCGACTATGTCAACTGTGCGGTGCTGGCGCGCGAAGCCGGATACGACGGCGTTGAGATCATGGGATCCGAGGGTTACTTCATCAACCAGTTCCTCGCGCAGCGCTGCAATCACCGCGTCGACGCGTGGGGAGGCAGTTTCGAGAATCGCAGCCGGCTCGCGCTCGAGATCGTGGCGCGCACGCGCGCGGCCGTCGGGCCGGACTTCATCCTGATCTTCCGGCTGTCGATGCTCGACCTGGTGGAGCAGGGCGGATCGCTCAGCGAAGCGTTGCAGCTCGCGCACGGCATCGAAACGGCCGGCGCCACCATGATCAATACCGGCATCGGCTGGCACGAAGCGCGCATTCCAACGATCGCCACCATGGTGCCGCGCGCCGCATTCGCCTGGGTCACCGAGAAGCTGAAGCTCGAGATCCGCATCCCGGTCGTGGCCACCAACCGCATCAACGATCCCGCGGTCGCCGAGCAGGTGCTCGCCGCCGGGCAGGCCGACATGATCTCGATGGCGCGGCCGTTTCTCGCCGACGCCGATTTCGTGCGCAAGGCCGCGAGTGGCCGGGCGGACGAAATCAACACCTGTATCGGCTGCAACCAGGCGTGCCTCGATCATGTGTTCGTCAGCAAGGTGGCGAGTTGCCTCGTGAATCCGCGCGCCTGCCACGAAACCGAGCTCAACTACACGCCGGCGCTCCAGAGAAAGCGCATCGCCATCGTGGGGGCAGGGCCGGCAGGACTCGCCTGTGCAGTCGTCGCCGCGCAGCGCGGGCACGCAGTCACCTTGTTCGAGGCTGCAGCAGAAATTGGCGGCCAGTTCAATCTCGCCAAGCGCATTCCAGGCAAGGAGGAGTTTCACCAGACGCTGCGCTACTACGCGCGCCAGCTGGCACTCCTCGGCGTCGATCTGCAGCTGGGCCGGCGCGTGACAGCGACCGAGTTGCTCGCGGGACGATTCGACGAGATCGTGCTCGCTACCGGCGTTCTGCCGCGCATGCCGGGGATCGCGGGCATCGAGCACCGCAAGGCCGTCTCTTACGTCGACGTGATTGGCGGGCGTGCCGAAGTCGGACGCTCGGTCGCGATCATCGGCGCCGGCGGGATCGGCTTCGACGTTGCCGAGTACCTCTGTCATGCGGGCGATTCGCCGAGCACCGATACTGCGCAGTTCATGCAGGAGTGGGGCATTGACATGACGCTCCGCGAGCGCGGTGGCCTGCTGCCCGGCCACGGCCACGTGGAGAAGAGCCCGCGCGCGATCGTCATGTTGCAGCGGAAGCTGGGCAAGCCCGGCGCTGGGCTCGGCAGGACGACCGGCTGGATTCACCGCGCCACACTCCGGCGTCGCG
>DATBIF010000296.1:0-1768 GCA_036557045.1 Steroidobacteraceae bacterium | reverse complement strand
TGAGCGTTCACGACGTGATCCTGCCGCCTTCGAGGCGCTTTATCGGAAGTACGTCGCCCAGGTGTACAGCTTTGCGCTCTACGAGCTCCGCGATCCGCACGCGGCGGAGGACGTGACTGCACTCGTCTTTCTGCGTGCCCTGGCCGGGCTGCCCCACTTTCACGAGCAGTCCGAAGGTCTCGACTCCAGCTTCCGTGTATGGCTTTTCCAGATTGCTCGCAACGCGCTGTCGAACGAGAAGCGCCACGCTCGGCGCCACCCGACGTCGCCGATCGATCTGGCACTCGAGTACCCGGCCGGCGACGACACACATGCCGTGGCGAGCAACCGCATCGAGTTGGCGCGCGCGTGGGAGCTCATCGAACGGTTGCCCGCGGACAGGCGACGCGCGCTCGTGCTGCGCTTCGTGAACGAGATGTCGACTCGTGAGATCGGCGAGATCCTGGGCCGGTCAGAGGGCGCCACGCGCGTCCTGATCCACCGCTCGCTGCAATCCGTGGCGCGTCAGATGAGCCGGGCAGAGAAGTCGGGAGTCCGCTTCCCGCGCAAGCGCGCGGCCAATTGATGGAGCCAGCCCAGCCGGCATTGCGCCTCGATGCGGACGACGAGGCGGTCCAGAGCGACGCTTACATCGACGCGTTGCTCAACGGCCACGCTCGACTCCCCATCACGCTCTCCCGCGCTCCCTCGACGCCAGAGCACAACGTGCGCCAGGTGATCCGGCTGCTCGAGACCGGCCTGCCGCGTTTTCACCCGTCGTTCCTGTTCGAGGAGCGGCTCGCCGAGCAGCTACGCGCGGCAGGCGGCGCGCCCGGCGACTCCATGGTGGCGCTGGATCGCAGGCTGCTGATGGGTGGCGCGATCGCGTCGGGCGTATCGATCGGTGCTGCGGCGATGTTTGCCTGGCGGCGGAGGCAGGGCTGATGCCGATCAAGTTGCCGTTTGCGGGCCGCCGCGATGAGCAATACCCCAAGGATCTCTGGACGCAGTGTCCCGACTGCCAGGAGATGCTCTACAACAAGACGCTCGACAAGGGCCTGCGCGTATGCCCGCGCTGTGGCCACCATTTCAGACTGCGCGTCGACGCCCGACTCACGCTGCTCCTCGATCGCGACAGCTTCGTGGAGCAGGACGCCGGTCTCGAATCGGTCGACGTGCTCGCATTCGTCGACCAGAAGCCCTACCCGGATCGGCTCGCCGCAGCGCGTGACTCGACCGGCGTCCGGGACGCGGCGGTATGGGGCACGGCATCCATTGGTGGCACGCGCGTTGCCATCTGCGCCATGGACTTTGCCTTCATGGGCGGCTCGATGGGCACCGTTGTTGGCGAGAAAGTCACGCGCGCCGCTGAGTACGCACTTTCCGAGCGCCTGCCACTGATCGTCATCTCGGCGTCGGGGGGCGCGCGCATGCAGGAAGGTACCCTCTCGCTGATGCAGCTGGCCAAGACATGCGCCGCACTGGGGCGCATGGCCGAGGCGGGCGTGCCGTACATCAGTCTGATGACCGATCCGACGACCGGCGGTGTGTTCGCCTCGTTCTCAGCGCTCGGTGACGTGAACATCGCCGAGCCCAAGGCGCTGATCGGATTTGCCGGCGCGCGAGTCGCGGCAGGGACGATCGCGGAGGAGCTGCCCGAAGGCTTCCAGCGCGCCGAGTTCCTGTTCGATCACGGCTTCGTCGACATGGTCGTGCCGCGTGACAAGCTGCGCGAGACGCTCCAGGGTCTGTTGCGCTACATGAAGGCACCAGCGGCGGACAAGTCGAG
>DATBIF010000295.1:0-1629 GCA_036557045.1 Steroidobacteraceae bacterium | reverse complement strand
GTCGGGCACGAAGCCGGCGATGAGCACGACGACCACGGCTGCCGCAAGACCGAGATAGGCGAACCCAGCGGGCGCACCAGCGGTGGCGCTCAGCAGCGCAAACACGCTGGGGGAGAGCACGGTACCGGCCTGGTTCACGGTCTGCCAGACGCCGAAAAACCTTCCGCGTGCATCCGGGGGCGCCAGATCGGACCCGAGCACCTGGAGCGCGCCGGATGTGATGGTTAGCGCCGCCTGCACGGCCAGGAAGAGCACGACAAAAACGGTGAACGGCCCGCCACGGAGCGCCATCACCATCATGAGCCCCAGGGAGCCCGCGATCAGGCTGAAGCCGGGAATGATCGCCGCCTTCCGCCCGAACCGGTCCATCACGGTTCCCGAGACCAGCGTGATCGGAATCCCGATAGCGCTCGCGACCCCGGCCAGGAAGCCAATCGTCTCCGCCCCAACGCCGTAGGCATACACAGCGTAGAAATTGAGCGAGCCACTGAAGAGCGCGCCGCGGCTCATGCCGGCGAAGAAGAGCGCGACGAAGAAGAGGATGATGGGCTGCGCGCGCAGCCACGTCCAGCCGTTTGCATTGCGTCGAGTCCCTCGTGAGGTATCGGGCTCCTCGCCGGGCGGAGCGACGGGATCGCGGATGAGCAGCGCCCCGGGCAGGGTCGAGATCAGAGCAAGGACGCCGTAGAAGATAAACGGTATGCGCACGTCCCAGACGGCGGCGATGACGCCGCCCACCGCCGGGCCGAGGATGGTCCCCACGCTCATCAGCGCAGTCATGATCGACATCTGCCGGCCGCGCTGCGCGTCGGCCGCAGTCTCGGCCACGATCGTGACCCGGCTAATGTTCCACATCTGCTGGCCCACGCCGGCCAGGAACCGGTAGACGAGCAGCTCCGGGAACGATTGGGCCACCGCCACCAGGAACGACGCGATAGCGATGAGCACCGGACCCGCGATGATTACCCGTCGCCGTCCGATGCGGTCGACGAGGTAGCCAGTGGGCAAGCCAGCCAGAAGGCTGCCGACGGCGAACGCCACGAGTACGGTCGAAGCGACTGCGAACGTGACGCCGAACGAGCGTGCATACGTCGGCAGTGCCGGCACAGCAATGCCCTGCCCGAGCGCGAGTGTGAGCGAGGGTATGTAGAGCGTGAGCGCATTGTGGCGCGAGAGGATCCGCGACAATACGGCGCGAGCTACGTGAGCGCGGGCGCGCTACGAGTTCAATTGCTGCGCGAGGTAGTTCTCCAGGCCGACCTGCCGGATCGCATCGAGCTGGGTCTCGAGCCAGTCGACGTGGGTCTCCTCATCGCGGACCATCTCTTCGAGGATGTTGCGCGTCGTGTAATCGCCGACCTGCGCGCAATGGGTGATCGCCTGGGTCAACGCATCGACCGCCGCCTGCTCCTGCTGCAGATCGAGCTGCACGTCCTCGAGCACCGCCTCGCCCACACGCACTGTCCCGAGTCGCTGCAGATTAGGCGTTCCTTCCAGATACAGAATGTGCTGGATGAGATGCTGGGCATCGCGCATCTCGCCGATGCTGAAGTCGCGCAGCTTTTCGGCGAGCCGAGTGTAGCCCCAGTTGCTGCACATCTCTGCGTGCAGGAAGTACTGGTTGATCGC
>DATBIF010000294.1:0-8514 GCA_036557045.1 Steroidobacteraceae bacterium | reverse complement strand
TATGATTCACCGACTCTTTCTCTTGCTCGATCGTCCGGCGTGGCGGCCGGACGTCGTGCCAACCCAGAGGTATGGCGACTTGGACGTCCTGTCTGATGTGTTGCGCGCGGTACGACTGACCGGGGCGCTCTATTTCGATGTGCACGCCCGGCAGCCCTGGGTCGCAGAGACACCGCCGACGGCGCGAATCGGCGGCAAGGTCATGCCCGGTTTCGAGCACGTGATCGCCTTCCACATCATGCTGGATGGCTGGTGCTGGGCGCAGGTCGCCGATGAGACCACGCCACCGATCCGGCTGGAGAGTGGCGATGCGGTCCTGTTTCTGCGTGGCGACCCTCACTTCATGTCCACCGAGCGCGGGCAGCGTTCCTCGCCGATGATGGACATCTACTATCGTCCTACCGATCGGCCGCTGCCGTTTGTGCTGAACGAAGTCGGTGGCCAGGGAGACAAGTCGCGCTTCGTCTGCGGGTATCTCGGCTTCGACTCGCGACCGTTCAACCCGATGCTGGGCGCCCTGCCCTCGATCCTGCACGTGAAGCATTCGAGCGTTGGCGGGCAACTCACGCACGACCTGATTCGCGTCGCGCTCAGGGAGTCGGCGAACCCGAGTGCGGGCGGAGAGACGATCCTCTCGAAGCTGAGCGAGGTCATGTTCCTGCAGGCGATCCGTGAATACATCGATTCGCTGCCGGCGGAATCGACGGGGTGGCTCGCGGCGCTGCGCGATCGCCAGATCGGCACGGCGCTGGGATTGATGCACGGCCGTCCGGCCGAGCCCTGGACGCTCGATTCACTGGCGCGTGAGATTGGCTTGTCGCGCTCCGCCTTTGCCGATCGCTTCGCCCAGATCATGGGCTCATCGGTGATGCATTACCTCAGCAACTGGCGCCTGCAGCTCGCCGCCAACCTGCTCGAGCAGAAGCGCCTGAGCATCGCGCAGGCGGCCGCGCAGGTGGGCTACGAATCCGAGGCCGCTTTCAACCGGGCCTTCAAGAAGATGGTGGGTGTTCCCCCGGGTGCGTGGCGCCGCTCGCGCCCGGCCTCGGCCAGCTGATCGAATATGCGACGGTTTCACTGGCTTCGTTCCGGGTCCTGGTTCGTCCTCCTGACTGCGGCCTGGCTGCTCACGCTCGCAACGCCGGGCTGCGTCTCGACGACGAGCAAGCTCGATACCTCGGGCATGTCGTTCTCGTCCGACCCGCTGGTGGGCAAAGTCGTGTGGAACGACCTCGTGACCGAGGATCTCGATGGCGCCAAGCGCTTCTACGGCAAGCTGTTCGGATGGACGTTCCAGGACACGACTTCCTACAGCGGCCAGCCCTACGCGCTCGCTAAATCGGGCAACGTCTACGTGGCCGGACTCCTGTCCGTGCCGCCACGACGTGACGGACAGAAGGTATCCCGCTGGGTGCCGTACGTGTCGGTGCCGGATGTCGACGCCGCGCTGGATCGGGTCAAGGAAGCCAAGGGTGGCATCCCGGTGCCGGCGCGCGATGTTCGCATCGGCCGCGTGGCGGCGATCGTCGATCCGGAAGGCGCGGTCATCGGCCTGGTGAGAAGCAAGATTGGCGATCCCGACGATGCCACGACCAAGGCGGCCTGGGGCCGGATCGTCTGGACGGAGCTCCTCTCGAACAATCCCAGCGCGGCAGCGGACTTCTATCGCTCAGTCATGGGCTACGAGCCGCGCACGATCGAGCGGCGCGGCGGCCAATACACGCTCCTCACGCGCCGGGGAGTCGAGCGCGCGGGCATTCTCAAGAATCCCACCGAGAACTGGAGCCCCGACTGGCTGACCTACATCGGTGTCGCTGATCCCTCGGACGCCGCGAAGAGCGTGGAAGCATTGGGCGGCAAGATCCTGGTGCCGGTCTCGCCGCAGATTCGCGAAGGGGCGATCGCCGTGGTCGCTGATCCCGCCGGCGCCGTGCTGGTTCTGCAGAAGGTATGAACACGCGAGGACGCACGCCCATGCGCAAGCACATCCGATTCGCAACTGGACTCCTGCTGGCGCTGGCGATGTTGTCACTCGGCGGCTGCACCGGGAGCGTCGGCGTCGGCGTGAGCGTCGGCGTGCCGGTCGGCAGTCACGGCTACATGAGCGTCGGCGGCAGCCGCTGGTACTAGATCGCCAGCGCGGGTGCAGGTGGACGGCGGGGCGCGCCGTCGCCGATCGTGCCGCCTCGCACCATTTTCCATTCCTGCAATATTCGTCCTCCCCGATCGTCTTGATAGTCAGATGGCGGAGCTGGCTAGCGCGCACATGAACCGAGAGTCGGCCCGGCACGTATCCGAGGTCGTGGGACGCGAGCGCGCGCGCCTGCGCAACTGGATCCGGACCCAGCTCGCCGATCCCGGCGAAGTCGAAGATGTCGTGCAGGATGTCTTCGTCGAGCTCGTGATCGCGTACCGGGCGCTGAAGCCGATCGAGGACGTGAGCGCGTGGCTGTTTCGCGTGGCGCGCAATCGCATCATCGATCTCTTCCGCAAGAAGAAGCCCGTGGCCCTGGCCGACGGGGTCGACACGCCCGAGGTCGATGACCCGGGCGCGCTTGAAGAGCTGTTGCCGGCGCTCGATGCCGGGCCGGAAACGGCCTACATGCGCGCGGCGCTGATCGAGGAATTGCAGGACGCGCTGGAGGAGATCCCGCGCGAGCAGCGCGAGGTTTTCCTCGCGCACGAAGTCGAAGGTTTGAGTTTTCAGGAGATGGCAGCGCGCACCGGGGTTGGCATCAACACGCTGCTCGCGCGCAAACGTTACGCGGTGCTGCAGCTTCGCGCGAGGCTGCAGTCCCTCTACGAGGAAATGAGTGAGGAATCGCCATGGGACACATGAGACACAGGATGGGCGCCAGGCTCTTCGGTATCGCAGTGGTGGTCTGCGTCGTATTCGCCATCTTCGGCTACGGCGTGATGAGCCTCTGGAACTGGCTGATGCCCGTGATCTTCAAGCTGCCGGTGATCGGCTACTGGCAGGCCATCGGCTTGCTCGCGCTGAGCTGGGTCTTCTTCGGCAGTTGGCGCGGCTTTCACCGGTTCGGCGGCTGGCGCCACGGCATGCACGAGCGCTGGGCGCAGATGACGCCGGAACAGCGTGACGAATTTCGCAAGGCGATGCAGGAGAAATGGCGCGGTCGCTGCGGGCCCGCGCACAAGGATTCAGGAGCAGCAGATGCGTCGCCGTGACGACCTGATGACTACGTGGGCTGCGGTGCTGGCCCGATCCGTGGGCTGGGCTCCTCCAGGAAGCTCTCGATCAGGCACGCGACTTCCTCCGGCTGCTCGTGATGCAGCATGTGGCCCGCCCCTGCGATCGTTTCGATGCGCAGCTCGCGAAACACGCCGTTGAAGTGAGCGTCGGTGCCGTCCGCACCGAGGCGCGAGCGCAGCTGCGACTGTCCACCCAGGACGAGCAAGACCGGCGCCGTGACGCGACGCCAGCAGGCTTCCGCCTCCTCGCGCCGGTAGAGCACCGGGTTCACCAGCTTGTGACGCGGATCGCCGCGCACGCGGATCTGCCCCAGGCTGCTCTCGACGCCCCAGTTGCGCGCGATGAACTCGGCCCGATCGCGGTCGAGGCGCGGGTTCCGTCGCATCAACGTGTTCGCCAGCTCCTCGAAGGTCGCGTAAGTGCCGAACTCGGGCGCACCGCGCAGCTGCTCGAGCCACTCGCGATACCGTTCCGGCGCCTGCTCCGCTGCCATCCGCGGCAGCCCGAATCCCTCGATGTTGATGAGCCGCTCGACCCGGTCCGGCCGCACGCCGGCGTAAAGACTCGCGACGTTGCCGCCCATGCTGTGCCCGATGAGCCGTGCGGGCCGCGCCGGGCTCACCGCATCGAGCAGTGCATCGAGATCAGCGAGATAGTTGGGAAACCAGTAGCCGCCCGGCTCCCAGTCGCTGCGCCCGAAGCCGCGCCAGTCGAGTCCGACACAGGACCATTCCTCGCCCAGGCGGTCGACGACGAACTGGAACGAATCCGCCGTGTCCATCCAGCCGTGCAGGAAGACCAGTGGCGAGTCGCTCGGCGGTCCCCAGCGCGTCAGATGATGGCGCAGGCCACGAAGGTCGAGCGTTTCGTCACGCGGCGGTCGGAGCGGCCGATAGGTCATAGGTGCCGGGGATACTACGCGATGCCGTGCGGGATGCGGTTGACGTAGCGGGCCTGCCACTTGCCGGCGCCGTCGAGCTGCCGGACGCGCACCGTGTCCAGCATGCCCGGCGCGAAGTTGCGCCAGTTGACGCCAACGTAGCTGTCCTTGCGCGGCTTGGCGCGCTCCCAATGGGAGATGCAGCCGCAGTTGGCACATCGCACGAATCGCAGCGACTTGTCACCCCAGCAGTAGTTGTGCCTCTTGCGCCCGACGACGCGCACGGTGTTCGCCTTGTAGTACGCCCAGAGCGTGCCGTAACGCCGGCAGATCGAGCAGTTGCAGTCCGTGAGGCTGCGCGGCTTGCGCGGGACTTCGATGCGAAGTGCGCCACAGTGACAGGTGCCGGTGTACATGCGGTGTCCTCCGCGGAAATGATCGTCGGGACCGCGCGCCAGGTCCAGTGCCGAAAGCGCTGGCGCGCAGCGACCGCCTTGGGCAGTCTTTCGAGATGCGAAGGGTCTTGCGCCTGTCTGTGTTGCTGGTCGTGTGGACAGTGCCGTGCACCGTGGTAGCGCAGTCTCCCCTGCACCGGAGCGAGGAACAGCTGGTGAACTACGCCTTCGCCACGCAACTGGGCTCCGGGATCTACGACATCTCGGGTCGGACGCTGCAGATCTACCGCCTGCCCTTCGGTTACACGTTCCTGCAGCCCGACGGCGCGCGTCCCGGCGTGCGCCTGACGTTGCCGCTGACGATCGGGTTTCTCGATTTCAAGACGCTGGACGTGCTGCACACGGGCCTGCCCGAGAATCTCAGCACGCTCAGCTTCGTGCCGGGTCTCGAGCTCGACTTCGCGCTCTCGCCGCGCTGGCACCTGCTGCCGTTCGCGCAGGCCGGGCGCAGCTGGGATCTCGACGGCGCGGGCGATGCGACGGTGTACTCGTTCGGCGCGCATCTCGCGGGGTCGGCGAACGGCGGCTCGTTCGCGTTCCGATTCGATGCGGGTACGACCTATGCCTCGGTCGAACCCAACGGGCCGGTCCGCTCCGATGACCTGACGTTGCTGGAACTGAGTCTCGAGTCACGCCACGCGCTGGGTATCAATCTCGCAGACCATCCGCTCGACTGGGGCGCGTACCTGCTCACCCAGTATTTCGTGAATCGGCCCGATGAGCCGGTCGACAACGCGCCGGGATCAGGCGATCCCTTCCAGTTCGAGGTGGGGCTGACGATCGGACCCCAGTCCAGGATGACGGTGTGGCACATACCGGTGCCGCGCATCGGCATCGGCTATCGCTTCGCCCAGGATCTCGGCGTGTGGCGCCTGGTGCTCGGCGCGCCTTTCTGAAGGGAAGACTTGCACTCGCCCGCAGCGAGTGCAGCCGGCTCATCGTCAAGTATCGTCACGGCTGCGGGAGGGACGCGCAGCGCGGATCGACGTTGCACTTCACCAGCCGGTTGACTTCGCCAGAGCTCGGCTCGATCTCGAGGAACACGCCAATCCCCGGCGCGTAGTACTTGCGCTCGAAGGTGTCGGGCTCGAGTGATGAGAAATTTCTCGTGACGACGCAGTCACCGTTGCACAACGCCTTGGCAAGTTTCGCCGGCACCAGCGCATCCAGTGCCGGATTCTTGCCGAACGAATAGTTCGTCGACAGCACTTCGGTGGCATCCTCAGCGTTGGCCAGCGAAGACTCCTCCACGTAGAACTGCCCCACCGTCGGGTTGGCCTGGAAGATGATTCCGGGCTTGTCACCGTCGCGCCCGGCCTTGAACGAGCCGTCGATGCTGACGCGCTCCGGAACCATCGGCCGGTCGCCCTTGAAGGACTCGAAGCTGCTGGTCTCCTCGCCGCAGTACCAGACGTTGCCGTTCCTGGCCTGCGCGAACCAATCGTTGGTGCTTTCGACGAGCTGGCCATCTTCCCGCACCTCATCGAGCACCACGATGCAGCGCACGTCATCGATGAGCTTGGTGCGGTTGAGGACCTGGACGTTCGTCAGCTGCGTCTGGCTGCGGAAGGTCCACTGGCTGCCGAGCGTGAGCGGAAAGTAGCGGTTGGGGTTGGTCAGACTCGCGAAGTTCCTGTCGAAGTCCGCCGCTTCGAACTCAGGATCGTAGCGCCCCTCCCCCAGGTCCTCGCAGGCTTGGCGCCGCGCGGAGTGCTGATCGGTACACAGCGTCTTCGCCTCGGCACGCGCTGCGCGTGCGTCCGAAAAGCACTGGGCGCGATCCTTCGCGTCGGACTCGTTGATGCAGATGCCGACCGCGATCCAGTAGTCATCGAGCACCGAGCTCTCGCAAGCGTGAGACTCGGCCAGCGCCGTTGCCGTACAGAACAGGCCTTGCGCGGCGAGATCGTCGACATCACTGGGCGCCGCGATCGCTGGCGTGAACAGGGTGGTGATTGTGACCAGACAGAGGAGCGCAGACGCGCCGCGAGACTGCGTAACCATTGCAGTGCCTCCTGCACCAGTTCGAAGGTGCCGGAAGCGCGCACATGGGGCGTGTCAGCGCCGTCTGCGGACGTGGCGTCAAACGGCTTCCGGCGTGCAGTGAGACTGCCGGGGCGTCGCAATTCAATCGTCGCCGCGGCGCGACGCTCGTGCGCCGTCGCAGGGTCAGTGCTCGGCGCTCTTCACGATCCCGAGACCGAACGCGGCGGCGACCGCCTCGGTGCGCGAATGCACCTCGAGCTTCTCGAGGATCGAGGAGACGTGATGATCGACCGTCTTGGCCGACAGGTGCAGGCGGCGCGCCAGTTCCGCGTTGGTGTGACCGCCGACGAGGAGACGCAGCACATCGACTTCGCGAGTGGTGAGGCCGGCGGGGTTGCCGCGAGTCGAAGCGCGCGGTCCGCGTGGGATGCCTTTCACGCCGCGATCACGCAGGCGCTGGCGCACGATGGCCGCCAATGGTCCGGCGCCGAGCTCCTCCAGGATCGTGAGCGACTCGCGCAGCGCGTCTTCCGGACCCTCCGCCAGGGCCAGGGCGCGCTCGTACGGCATCCCGAGTTTCTCCCAGGCTGCGGCCGCACCGCGCCAGTCGCCCTCGATCATGAGCCGGTAAGGCTCGGCGACCTCGTAATCGATTCTGACGCGAGGCTTCGCCCGCGATTCCCAGTAGGCCAGTTCGCCACAGATTCCGGGATCGCGATGACCGCGCGCCACTTCGAGTCCGACCGCGACTTCGCGCGCGACCAGGTCGAGCTCGCCGCGATACCACGCCACTTCCGCGCGTGCGGCGGCGACCCGACCGATGCGCTGCAACTCCGCCGTCGGCAGCGCGAGGCTGAGGGCTTCATCGAGAAGCGCTTCGGCGCCCGGATCACCCCGACGCGCGCGCACGAGCGCGAGCGTGATGAGCGTCGGAATGCGCTGGTTGGTCGTCAGGAAGAAGGCCTCGAGGAGTCGGGTCGCGAGGTTGCCGGCTTCGCTCCAGCGTCCGCGCAGCAGCTCGAGTCGTGATTCGTAGGCCCTGAGGTAATAGGCATGCGTGTAGATCTCGTGTTCTTCGCAGTAGGCGAGCCCGCGCCGCAGATACGCTTCCGCACGCGGCAGATCGAAGTGCAGCATCGCGCAGGTCGAGAGATTGGTGAACGCGCGCCCGGTGCCGTCGTGCAAGCCCTTCTCGATCCCGAGCGCCAGCGCCTGCTCGACCAGCGCGAAGCCCGACGCGTCGCCCGAGCCGAGGCGTGAAGAGCCGATGGTATTGAGCGCCTGTACCTGGGGCTCCGCATCGTTGAAGCGACGGCCGAGCTCGAGCGTGCGCTCGCCATACTCGATCGCCTCCTCCACCCGACCGCCGAGCATCGCCAGCATCGAGCGCGTGCCGAGCGCCATTGCCATCTCGTGCCCCGGCGGCAACTGTTCCAGTAACGCGATGGCCTCGGCGACCGCCCGCTCCGCTTCGGGGCGCCGCCCCAGCTGCCAGTAGACGCGCGCCAGCACGCGGAGCACGCGCGCCTGTGCCTCCGCATCCGACAGTTCGCGGTACAGCTCGAGCGCATGTTCACCCGACTGCGCTGCCTGCAACGCCTGGTTGGTCAGGTTGCACTCCCAGCAATGCGACTCGAACCAGCGTGCCTGCTCGACGGCCGGCACCGCGTGCCCATGGCGCAGCGCCACGGCGAGATGGGCCGCCGCCTCCGCATGCGCTCCGAGTTGCGACGCCTGGCGGGCTGC
This sequence comes from Steroidobacteraceae bacterium, assembly GCA_036557045.1. Lineage (GTDB taxonomy): Bacteria > Pseudomonadota > Gammaproteobacteria > Steroidobacterales > Steroidobacteraceae > DATBVX01. The sequence continues at coordinate 233 of DATBIF010000294.1, read as the reverse complement.
CCGTGGCGCAAAGTCGATGATGGCGCGCACGTTCCCTGCGAGCTGCGCGTGATGGACGAGCTTCGACAGATCCGCCCCGTGCGCGATGAGCGCATCGAGAATCCGCTGATGCAGCTCACGGCTGCGCGCCGATGGCAGTGTGCTCTCGACCGCCAGGCGTCCGAGTTCGTGCCGATACGCAATGCACTCATCGCCGAGGCGCAGCAATCCGCGCTCGATGCCCTCGTCCGCCG
>DATBIF010000293.1:0-8802 GCA_036557045.1 Steroidobacteraceae bacterium | reverse complement strand
GCCGCGCGGTGGGCGCGCTGCAACGCGGTGTGCGTCAGTTGCCCGTCAGCAGCCTCGCCGGGCTCGCGGCAGGGCTGGAGGGGCTGCTCGCGCATCTGCCCGTTCCGGCGAACGAGGCTGCAGGCCGAGTGCGAGGGCCGCGCCGCGCGCGCGCCAGGGCCTTGCGCTGAAATGGGGTCGCGGGCGCGCGAGCTCGATCCGGAGGTGGTGCGTTTCATCGAGGAGCGCATCGATACGGTTCCGCACCTGGAGGCCTTACTGCTGGTGTGGGAGAGTGGGGCCAAACGCTGGGCGCCGCCGCAGATAGCGGCTCGGCTGTACGTGGCGCCCGAGAAGGCGGAAGCGATCCTGGCGGACCTCGTCCGCCGCCAGCTGCTGCGCGCCGGCGTGGACGATGGCGGAGAGTACTTCGAATATGACGATGCGTGGGACCCGGGCGGCGAGCGAATGGCGAAGGTGGCAGCGAGCTACCGCCAGCAGCTGCTGCAGGTGGCCACGCTGATCCATTCGAAGGCCTCGACCGCCGTGCGCGATTTCGCGCGCGCCTTCCGGATCAAGAAGGAGTGAGCTGATGGCCTTCGTCGTTTACATACTCGGCGCGCTCACTTGTCTCCTGTGTGCAGTGCTGCTGCTGCGTGGCTACCGGCAAGGCGGCAAGCGCCTGCTGCTATGGAGCGGACTGTGCTTCATCGGGCTCACCGTATCGAACACGCTGGTGTTCATCGATCTCACCGTCGCGCCGCAAATCGACCTGTACGTCTGGCGTCTCGCCAGCGCCGCGCTTGCCATGATGCTGCTGCTGTACGGGCTGGTCTGGGAGAGCGACTGAGCCATGCTGGAACCATTCCTGCTCGGTGTGATCGTGATGGGGTGTCTCACCTCGGCGGCATTCTTCCTCAAGTTCTGGCTGCGCACGCGTGACAGCCTGTTCCTGGCATTCGCCATCGCTTTCTTCGTCGAGGGACTGAACCGCATCGCGCTGCTATTCATGGCACACCCGAGCGAGGCCAGGCCCGAAATCTACCTGGTGCGCCTGTTTGCATTCCTGATCGTCGCCGCGGCCATCGTCCACAAGAATCGCAAGGCGTGAGGCGCGCAGCCGGCCGCACGCGGCCGCATCCGGCGGGGAACCTCCGGGCATCTCTTCAGTCAATCGCAGACATCTGAACCAGCAAGCATGCTGACGACCATCCGCAACTTCTTCGAACAGCACATGGCGGAGCGAGTCGAGGACTCGCACGCAGATGCTGAAAAACGCGCTCGTATCGCCGCGGCAGCGCTGCTCGTCGAAGTCGCGAGGAGCGACGAGCACATCACGCCGGCCGAGCGTGCAGCGTTGCTCGAGTCGATTCAACGTCGATTCCGGCTGGGCGCCGAGCAGGCGGGCCGGCTGCTGGCGCTCGCCGAAACCGAATCGCGCGACGCACATGACCTGTTTCAGTTCACGTCGCGGATCAACGCGGTCTTTTCCCTCGAACGCAAGGAGCGTCTCGTGGAGGAGTTGTGGCGCGCCGCCTATGCAGATGGCGAGCTGCAGGCCTACGAGGAGCACGTGATCCGCCGCCTCGCCGACCTGTTGCACGTGCCGCACTCCACTTTCATCCGCGCCAAGCTGCGGGTGCAAGACGAATTCGAGCGCCGGGAATGACGTGCCCGGTGGCCCGCAGAGAGTAACGGCGAGGGGAAAGCAAGCCCGATGGCAGCGCGCGTTCTGATCTGTGGAATAGGGATTGCGGGGCCGACGCTTGCCTGGTGGCTGGAGCGCCGCGGCTTCGAGGTGACTCTGCTGGAAAGAGCGCCCGCGCTGCGCGACAGCGGCTACATGGTCGACTTCTGGGGCCCGGGCTTCGATGTTGCCGAGCGCATGGGGCTGCTGCCGCGTCTGCAGCAGGAGAGCTACGCGATCGAGGAGGTGCGCTTCGTCAACGAGCGGGGCCGCCGCGTCGGCGGATTCCGCAGCGAGGCTTTTCGCGCCGCGCTGGACACGCGACTCCTCAGCATTCCGCGCGGGGAGCTCGCGCAGCTGCTGTTCGAGAGCCTGCCCGCGGGCGTCGAGGTCATCTTCGGCGACAGCGTCCGTGAGCTGCAGGATCTTGGCGCGGCCGTGCGGGTGCAGTTTGAACACGCCGCCCCGCGGACCTTCGACCTGGTCGTCGGCGCGGACGGGCAGCATTCCGGCATCCGTGCGCTCGCGTTCGGCCCGGAGGCGACCTTCGAGCGACGGTTGGGCTATTTCGTGGCGTCGTTCGATGCGCGCGGCTACGCGCATCGCGATGAGGGCACTTTCGTTGGTTTCTGCATACCCGGCCGGCAGGTCGCGCGCTATTCCTTGCGGGGCGATCGCACCGGCTTCTTCTTCATGTTTCGCGAAGACCTCGTGGCGCAGACGCCGTGCCCGGAACCCGGGGAGTGTCTCAGGCGGCTCTTCGGCCGGGAGGGCTGGGAGTGCACGGCGATCCTCGACCAGCTCGAGTCGGTGCAGGACCTCTACTTCGACTCCGTCAGTCAGATCCGTCTCCCGGGCTGGTCGTGCGGCCGGATTGGGCTCGTAGGCGATGCCGCGTTCGCGCCTTCGGTGTTGGCGGGCGAGGGCTCATCGTTCGCCATGACGGCGGCATACGTGCTTGCCGGGGAGCTTGCTCGTGCGCCCGGCGAGTACGAACTCGCGTTCGATCGCTACGAGAGAGAGCTGCGCGGGCTCGTCGTACCCAAGCAGGAATCGGCGCTGCATATGGGCGCCAGGTTCGCGCCGCGCACGCGGCTCGGAATTGCCCTGCGCAACCGCATTTCGCGCTGGCTCGATGTGCCTTGGGTCGGTCACCTCGCCCTGCGTGGCCTCACGGCGAAAGGGTGGCGCCTGCCCGCGTATCACTGATGTCATAGGCAGCGTCTCTTCTGTTCTCCGGACGAGTGTCTTTCGGATCCTGCAACAATGACCCGACCACCGGAACTCAAGTGCGCCGGAGCAGTCGACATCGCAGGGGTCCGCGAGGAGACAAATCGATGGGCATCGGACGTCCGGCCACGATCGCGATGGCAGTCCTTGGTGCCGCGACGGCCTGCAACGTATCCCACGCCGCGCAGACTGCCTCGCCGGGAATGGCGGCGGTGTGGAGCGCGCACACCATCATCGTGCAGCTACGCGATCTGCCAAGGGTGTATTCCTGCAACGACCTCTGGTACAGGTTTCACGCGGTGCTGCTGCAAATCGGCGCGCGGCCGGACACGGTCAGCGTGCTGCCGTATGCCTGCGGCACCCATTCACCCAGCGTACAGGTGGAATTTGCATTCCCTCGCGTGCTGCAGCCCGCGCGCGCCCGTTTTGGCGAGCTTCGTGTTGCCGACCGCACTGTAACGCTGGAGCCAGGTCGACCCGCGCCCCTGGATGCGGGCGACTGCCAGCTCATGCGACAGATCACGACGGAGCTCTTCGCTGCACTACGAATGAAGGTCGTGAGCTCAAATCTGGAATGCGGCTCGCGAGCGCGCGGCGAGCAGCCGTTCCGGGTCTCGCTGCAGGTGGCCGAACCAGTCGTTCACGAGCAGGAGCAGCTCGCGACCGGTGGTGAGATCGGTATCTCGAAGCAGAAGGAGTAGTCCGTGTTGTCCCTGGTACTCATGACGGCCGCGTTGTGTACAACCGGAGGCGGGCTGCAAGGCTCGCATGATTCAGCGTGCCGCGCCGCCATGCCGGCGCACTCCTATTTCGACGCCGGAATCGGCACCTGGGACTGCGAGCGCGGGTACAGGAAAGACGACCAGGTTTGCGAACTCATCATCGTGCCGCGTCACGCACACCTCACCGGCGACGAATACGGCAAGGGCTGGGAGTGCGACCCGACCTACGAGGACACGGGGGGCGGCTGTCGGATCGTGCACGTACCCGAGAACGCGTATCCCTCGGCCGATCCCTTCGACCCCGGCTGGGAGTGCAAACGGAGTTACCGGCAGCAGGGCGACGCTTGCGTGCGCATCCGGATTCCTGCGCATGCCTATCTCACGGCCGCCGGCGATCGGTGGGAGTGCGAACGCGGTTACTACCGCGGCAACTACGGCTCGTGTGCGCCGGTCGCCGTGCCGCAGAACGGTCACCTGGACGACTTCGGGCACGACTGGTTTTGCGATCGCGGCTACCGCAAACAACAAGGAGATTGTGTCGCTGTGCCGGTGCCCGAGCATGCGTATCCGACCTATGACACGTTCGGGCGGGGCTGGAAGTGCCTGCGTGGCTATCGAGTGCAAGACAATTCCTGTATTGCCGTGCAGGTTCCAGAGCACGCCTACCTGAGCCGAAGTGGCGATGAGTGGCAGTGCGCGCGCGGGTACCGGCGCGACGAAGGGTCGCGGTCGTGCCCATCGGTTGAAGTGCCTGCCAATGCACATCTCGACATCTCGGGGCACAGCTGGCTCTGCGATTCAGGCTACCGGCTCCAGCAGAACGGGTGCGTCGCGAGCGGCGCGTGAGCCTGGCAGGTGCGGCAGAGCGCGCGGACGATGAGGCTCGGGAGCGGCGCAAGTTCCTGTGGAGGGCCGTGGCGGCAGTCGGGGCACTGGGCTCTGCACTTTCAGCCTGGCCGTTCATCGCGTCGTTGTCGCCCTCGGCACGCGCACGAGCACTGGGTGGCCCGGTCGCCCTGGACCTGAGCGGGCTCGAGGTCGGCCAGATGAGCACTTTCGTCTGGCGCAGCAAGCCGATCTTCGTGCTCAGGCGCACTCCTGCCATGCTGTCCTTGCTCGGCGAACATGACACCCAGCTCAAAGATCCGCACTCGCTCGACTCAGAGCAGCCCGCGTACGCGCGCAACGACTGGCGCTCGCGCGAGGCGGATCTGTTCGTGACCGTCGGCATCTGTACGCACCTCGGTTGTCTGCCGAAAGCGCGCCTGCAGGCCGGCGAACCGCCGCTCGGCCCGACCTGGCCTGGCGGATTCTTCTGTCCCTGTCACGGTTCGAGATTCGACCTCGCGGGACGGGTCTTCGACGGCTCTCCGGCGCCGGTGAATCTCGTGATCCCGCCGTACGCGTTCTCGAGCCGAAACACGCTCGTGGTCGGAGTGGACAGCGTCAAGAAATAGGCGCGATTGGCTGCGCAGGTGGCAGAGCGCCGGCCGCACACGCGTCCCGGTCACCTCCTCGCCGGCTCAGGCTGCGAGCACTCCACGCTTGCGCAGGCGCTCGCCGAGGAATTCTACGAAGACGCGCACCTTGCTGGGCGGGGCCCCGTGTGTGGGGAACACCGCGTAGACGGGAGTCCGGGCAGCCTCGAATTGCGACAGCACCCGCCGCAGCCGGCCGGCATCGAGCGCCTCCTGTACGAGCCACAGGGGCAATACCGCCAGTCCGGTCCCGGCGAGGACTGCATCGAGGAGCGCCTCCTGGTTGTTGGTTCGCATCCGACCGCGCACGCGGACCATGATGGGCTTTCCCTGCTCGCGGAAGGTCCACTCGTCCGCACGCAGATAGTGCGTGAAGTGCAGGCAGTTGTGTCGCACGAGGTCACGCGGATGTTCCGGCGCCGGGTAGCGTCGGAAGTAGTCACGTGAGCCCACGACTGCGCGCTGGATGTAACCGAGTCGACGGGCCGTGAGGCTCTGCTTCTGCAGCACCGCAACCCGGATTGCGACATCGAGGCGTTGCTCGGACAGGGCCTCGCAGTGATCGCTCAGCAGCAGATAGGACGACAGCCGCGGGTAACGCTCCAGGAACTCGGCCAGCGTGCGCGCGACGTGATGGCGACCGAACGTCACCGGGGCGGTGATTCGTAGTTCACCCGCCGGGATCCGCGCGTGACTCTGTACCGCCGTTTCGGTCTCGCGGATGGTTTCCAGTACCTCGAGACAGTGGCGATAGTACAGGCGGCCCGCGTCGGTCTCGCTCAGACCCCGGGTGGTGCGCGCAATCAGGCGCACGCCGAGCTCGCGCTCGAGCGTGCTGAGCACGCGGCTGACGGTCGGCAAGGAGATCTCGAGCATTTCGGCCGCGGCGGACAGGCTGCGGCGGTCGACGACCGCCGCAAAAATCCTCATCGCCTGCAGTCGATCCATCGCGCCGGGGTGGTCCTTTCGAAAGATGGAACAATGGTATACACGGGGCGCGCAAGGTCAACGAACTTCATCGCATCACCAAGCCAGGTACAGCGAGCCATGCTGCGCGGTCTGCCTCCTCGCGCTCAGCGGGCGACAGGAGCAGGCGCTGCCTGGGTGCCTGATGCCAGCCAGGCGTCCCAGCGTGCGTCCGAGTGCAGCGACTTGAAGAAGGGCGACCGGTTGAGGATCCAGGGGATCTTCGGGTTGCCTACGTTTACGTGGTCTTTGTATTTCTCGTCATGTTTCTGCAGCCATTTGAACGCTTGGTCGGCCTGTCCCCGAAAAGCGTAAACCTCGGCGATCAGGATGGGATCGCTGTCGCCATAGGATTCGATCAGCGCAGCGAGCGCGTCTTCAGCCCGCGCTTTCTGCCCGAGGCCGTGGTACGCCAACGCCAGGCATTGAGCGCGGGCCGCGCTGTCCGGCTCGTTGCGCAGCAGCTCGATGGCGCCGTTGAACTCGCCCGTCCCGATGAGGAGTTGCCCGAGGCCCTGCCGTGCCTGCGTGGGAACGATCTTTTCAGCCTGTAAGAACTCAGCTTTCGCCTCCTCGATACGGCCCGCCAGATACAGGACCCAGGCGAGCTGGGTGCGATACATCATCGACAACGGATCGGACGCGAGGCCGCTGCGCAGCAGTTCGATCGCGTCATCGAGTCGCCCCTCTTCGGCCGCGTCGCCCGACGCGAAGGCGATCACCAGCGGGTTGTTGGGCTCGAGCGCTGCGGCCAGGCGCATTTGGTCAACAGAGGCGCGGATATTCCCGCTCGCACTCAGGTAATTGGCCATCCTGATATGCGCTTCGGCCAGGTTCGGATCGAGCTTCAAAGCCCGCTCGGCCGCCTCGCGCACGCGTTCCAGCCCTGTGGGCGGCGCCAGCATTCCGGTCACGGTTTGGATCCAGTACACGCTGGCAAGTCCCGCCCAGCCCCGCGCAAAGCTCGGATCGAGCTCCACGGCTCGCCGGTAGTTCGCTGCGGCGCGCTCGATGTCGCCCGGTTCGCGACGGTCAAAATAGAAACGTCCCTGGAACAGATACTCGTAGAGCCGCGCATTTGCCGACGGGTAGCCAACGCTAGCGGTCAGCGCCAGGTGGAGCGCGTTCGCAACCGCCGTGGAGATCTCGTCCTGGACTTTCAGGAAGTCGTCGACCTTGCGATCGTAGCTTTGCGACCACAAGTGCGAGCTCGTCGTCGCATCGATCAGCTGGGCGGTGATGCGCACCCGGTCTTCTGATTTTCGAACGCTCCCCTCGAGCACGTGGGTGACCTGGAGCTTGCGCGCGACGGTCGCGATGTCGATCGGCCGGCCCTTGAACGAAAACGACGAGGTTCGTGCCGTGACGCGGATCGGCAGCGTCTGGGCGAGATGGGTAATCAGCTCCTCCGTGAGCCCGTCCGCGAAGTATTGCTGGTCCTGCGCCGCGCTCATATCGACGAAGGGCAGCACCGCAATGGACTTGATCGCGGCCTGCGCCTGGTGGGCGCCTTCGGAAATGGTCGAAACTGTCTTATGCAGCGCGTTCCAAACCACGACTCCGGTGATCGCAGCGCAGGCGAGAACCGCCACCGCCAACCAGGCCCATCCGGGCCGGCGCGCGTGGCCTGTCGCGGGGGCGGTCTCATTGAGGCGCGCAGGATCGGACGTAACGGGCGGCAGCACCGTGCCGATGAAGCGATAACCGTGGCGCGGAATGGTTTCGATGTAGCGAGGGGTTTCCGCCTCATCGCCCAGCGCGACACGCAGCCTTCTCACGGCCGCGTTGAGGGCGCCCTCAAAGTCGACGATGCGCCTGGGCCAGAGACGGGCAATCAACTGCTCGCGCGTGACCAGTTCGCCGGGACGGGCGAGCAGCTCATCCAGGATCTGTAACGGCAGCTCCTGCAAGCGTACGCGCGCGCCATTCTTGAACAGCTCGCGCGGGTGCCCGCGCAGAGTCCAGTCGTCGAAGCGAATTTCAGCGCCTGAGTTCAATTCTGTGTTGTTGGGAGATTGCCGTGATGTCGCCAGCGCCGACGTGCGCCCGTTGTTTTCAGATGGACGATCAATAGCTTAACACTGGCGCGAGGCGCGTCATCCCGGCGTCAGCCACCGATCAGATCCAGACCATGGCATTTCCGAAGTGCGGCTCGCAGGTTCAAGCGCATCGCATCAGGAAGTGGTTCCTGATTCGTGAAGCTTATGTAAAGGCAATCAGGAAGGGAGACATCATGAATTCCAAGAGAGCGACGATCGGCACTCTTAATGGACCGCTGGCGCTGTCGGTTGCGCTGACCCTGACGGCGGGACTCGCGGTGCCGCCGATGGCTATAGCCGGTGACGGTCATCGGGGCGACAGCCACGAGTGCAGCGTCAAGACATTGCGCGGCGAATACAGGTTCCACGCGAGCGGCTACAACATCGTGAACGGAGCCGCGCTGCCGAAGGCCATCATCGAAACGCTGGTCTTCGATGGTGAGGGCAACGTCAGCACGCCGGCGGTATCGGTGAGCATCAATGGGACCATCGTGCAACCGCCGCAGGGAGCGCCTGGTATTTACACGGTGGATGCCGACTGCACCGGAACGCTGACATTCTCTGATGCCGCAGGCACGAAGTTCGATCTGCAGATCAAGCTCAACGGCAACGGCATGAACCTGCTGCAGACCAATCCGAACACGGTGATGCAAGGGACGGCGCAACGAGTGGCGCGTTTGGACCAGGGGCACGACTAACCC
>DATBIF010000292.1:0-3611 GCA_036557045.1 Steroidobacteraceae bacterium | reverse complement strand
CGAGCTGCTCGATCACTATCTCGGCTTCGCGCCATACCAGTGGCCGGAAAAATTTTCGGCCTACAAGCAGGATCGACTGGCGAAAGCGCTCAAGGCGCTCGAAGCCCCGGAGGCCAAGCCTGCGAAGGTCGGGCCTTCGCTGCCGCTCGTGCGTTACGCAGGCACCTACGCCGATCCCTGGTACGGCAACATCGAGGTGGCCGTCGGCGGCAAGACACTCACGATCGACTTCAAGTCGACGCCGCGAATGGGCGGACGGCTGGAGCACTGGCAATACGACACGTTCGTCACGCGATTCGATGACAAGACCATCGAGCCCGCGTACGTGACCTTTGGTCTCGATGCTGATGGTCATGTCGATCGCGTGACCCTGAGGCCCGTGTCGCCGGTCGCGGACTTCAGTTACGACTACGCGGACCTGCTGTTCAAGCCGGTACCCACGTCCGGGACGCCGGCCGAATAACGCACGGCGCGGTCGTCATCGAGCAAGAGGAGAAACCGCATGCCGAAGGTCAACCTGGAATCCGCATCGACACAGGTCGGCTCCCTTTATCCGGCTCCTTACGACAAGCCCTGCGTCGGGCGTCGTCGCACGCGCCTCGGAGATGCTGGAGGGCTCACGCAATTTGGAGTGAACCTCACCCGACTGCCGCCAGGCTGCTGGTCGAGCCAGCTGCATTGGCATACAGAAGAAGATGAGTTCGTGTTCGTCGTGTCCGGCGAGGTGGTGGTCGTCACCGATACCGGCGAGGAGATCCTGCGAGCCGGCGATTGCGCTACGTTCAAGGCCGGCGTGGCTGAAGGTCACCACTTGCAGAACCGCGCCAGCGCGGAAGCCATAGTGCTCGAAGTGGGCTCGCGCCGGCCGCAGCAGGACGAGGTGTTCTACCCGGGGATCGACCTGCGCGCGCTGCAGGGGCGCATCTTTGCGCACGAGGACGGGCGACCCTACGAGTGACTCGACTGGCCTACCGGCTCACATCCGGCATTAGCACATGAAGACGCAGGTTGTCATAGTGGGCGCGGGTCCTGCCGGGTTGCTGCTCGGTCAGTTGCTGCACCGGCAGAGCATCGATACGGTGGTCCTCGAGCGGCGCAGCCCGGAGTACGTGCTCAGTCGCATCCGCGCGGGCGTGCTCGAAAGCATCACGGTCGAGTTGCTGGATGCCGCGGGCTGTGGCGCGCGCCTTCACCGGGAAGGGCTGATCCACGGCGGGATCGAACTGAGCTTCGGTGGGCAACGCCATCGCATCGACATTCGCGCACTGACCGGTGGCAGGACGGTCGTGGTCTACGGGCAAACCGAACTGACTCGCGATCTCATGGACGCGCGCACAGCATGCGGCGCGACGACACTGTACGAGGCCGAAAACGTCTCGCTTCACGACGCGACGTCGAAGAATCCCAGGGTTGAATTCACGCGCGAGGGTCGTCGACAAGCGATCGCATGCGAGTTCATCGCCGGCTGCGACGGCTTTCACGGCGTGAGCCGCACCAGCATCCCGAGCGACTCCCTCAAGACCTATGAGCGGGTGTACCCCTTCGGCTGGCTGGGCATTCTGGCCGACGTGCCGCCGTGCAACGACGAGCTGGTCTATGCCAATCACGAACGTGGTTTTGCGCTGTGCTCGATGCGTTCGCGCACGCGCAGCCGTTACTACGTTCAATGCGCGGCCGACGAGGATCCGGCGCAGTGGTCGGACGACAGATTCTGGGGCGAGCTCAAGAGCCGGCTGGACGAGAGGACTGCCGCGGGGATCGTCACCGGGCCGTCGATCGAGAAGACCGTGGCACCGCTGCGCAGCTTCGTCGCCGAGCCCCTGCGCCTCGGTCGGCTGTTCCTCGCCGGCGATGCCGCGCACATCGTGCCCCCTACCGGCGCGAAGGGACTCAACCTCGCAGCGAGCGATGTGGGTTACCTGTATGGAGCCCTCATGGAGTTCTATCGCGAACGCTCCGAGGCGGCGCTCGACGCGTACTCCGCCCGCGCGCTCGCTCGCGTATGGAAGGCCGAACGATTCTCATGGTGGATGACTTCGCTCCTGCATCGCTTTGCAGACCAGGGGGAGTTCAACCGCAAGATCCAGCTGGCCGAGCTCGAGTACCTGGTCAGTTCGCCCGCCGCGGCCACGACGCTCGCGGAAAACTATGTCGGCCTGCGAGCATGACGCGCGTGGCAAGTCGCGTATCCTTCGCGTCCTGCTCCATGAAGATCGCCACCTATAACGTCAACGGCATTGGCAGCCGCCTGCCGCGGCTGCTCGAATGGCTCGAAAAAGAGTCTCCGGACGTCGCCTGCCTGCAGGAGCTGAAGGCTCCCGACGAGCGCTTTCCCGCGATGGCACTGAAGGCGGCTGGCTACGAATCATTGTGGCATGGGCAGACATCGTTCAACGGCGTCGCGATCCTCGCGAAAGGCGGCACGCCGGTCGAAGTCGGGCGCGGGCTGCCGGGCGATCCGAACGACACGCACAGCCGCTTCCTCGAGGCACGTTTCGGCGGCGTGCACATCGCCTGCCTCTACCTGCCCAACGGCAATCCGCAGCCGGGGCCGAAGTTCGACTACAAGCTCGGCTGGATGGAGCGCCTGACTCAGCGCGCGCAGAGCTATGCAACCTCCGACGACCCGATCGTGCTCGCTGGCGATTTCAATGTGATCCCGACCGACTTCGACGTCTACAACCCGCAGTCCTTCAAGAACGATGCTTTGCTGCAGCCCGCGACGCGTGCGGCGTTCGAGCGCCTCATGGCGCAAGGCTGGACGGATGCAATCCGCGCGCTGCATCCGGAGGAGCGCATCTACACCTTCTGGGATTTCTTTCGTAACCACTGGGCCCGCGATGCGGGCCTGCGCATCGATCACCTGCTGCTCAACCGCGCGCTGCGGCCCCGCCTGCGTGCCGCGGGCGTCGACAAATGGGTGCGCGGACAAAAGGGCGCGAGCGATCACGCGCCGACCTGGATCGTGATCGACTAGCCGTCAGTGCTCGCCGACCACCGGGCTGATCGCGACGAGCACGGCGCTCGCCTGCGAGCCGCTGAGTTGCAGGATCAGGGCGCGTCCGCCGGGTAAGTCGAATTGCACGAGCTTGTGCGGCCGGTCGCAGTCATGCTCGCTGCTGAAGTCCCTCGACTCGATCAGGCGTTTGCCGTCAACCACGTCGACCCAATGGCCGGTACTGATGGAGACGCGATAGGTGGCATCAGTGCCGACTCGAAACTGTACGAGTCCCGCATGCGCGTCATCGGCAGCGCGCTCCTCGCCCGGCGGCAAAGCGAACTTCACAGCGCTCTGCGGGGCGAGCCGCAATTCGTAGAGCGTGTCGAGCTGCAGGCGCGGCAGCGTGGCTGCCGGACTCGTGGCGGCATCGATCGGCTGAGGCTCCTGCAGCATCAGGCTCCGCTCGTGCGACACGTCCCACTTGAAGTGTGTGCAGGCATCTGACTCCTGCGGGTGCGCGCTCGACTGCAGTAGGAGCAGCGACAGCGATGCCAGGGTCCACTTGAGCGCCTTTACGTTCGCGGTCATTCCTTGACTGGCAGGGAGCGCAGCTCCTTGATCATGGCACGGCGACCATCCTCGAAAGCCCCGCGCTCCGGCGGCACCACCT
>DATBIF010000291.1:0-6916 GCA_036557045.1 Steroidobacteraceae bacterium | reverse complement strand
GGGCGGACGCATCCGATCGCCTGGTCTGCGGATGGGATCGCGCTGGTCGAGTCCGTCACCGCACCCGAAGGTCCGCGCTATGCGGTTCTGCAACGCTGGCCGTTGCAAGCGTAACGAGAAGGCAGAGGCCGGAGCTTTTTCGTCGCGATCGCGCCTCATTCAGCGTCGGTGGACGCTTCCAGTTATGGAATAATGCTGGCCTTTCCCCGGGCAAGGAATTTCGATGGAAGAAAATCGCAAGAAGGCACTCGCGGCCGCACTCGGTCAGATCGAAAAGCAGTTCGGCAAGGGCACGGTGATGCGCCTGGGTGATGCCGGCGCCACCTGGGACGTGGAGACAGTCTCCACGGGCTCGCTCGGCCTCGACATCGCGCTCGGTGTCGGTGGTGTGCCGCGGGGCCGGGTGGTCGAGATCTACGGGCCTGAAGCATCGGGCAAGACTACGCTGACGCTGCAGATCATCGCGCAAGTGCAGAAGCTGGGCGGGACGGCGGCGTTCGTCGATGCCGAGCACGCGCTCGATCCGAGTTATGCCGAGAAGCTCGGCGTCAACACCAGCGATCTGCTGGTCTCGCAGCCGGATACCGGCGAACAGGCGCTGGAAATCACCGACATGCTGGTGCGCTCCGGCGCCGTGGACGTCGTGGTTGTGGATTCGGTTGCCGCGCTGACCCCGAAGGCTGAAATCGAAGGCGAAATGGGCGAGATGCAGCTCGGCTTGCACGCACGCCTCATGTCGCAGGCGCTGCGCAAGCTCACTGGTAACATCAAGCGCTCGAACACCATCGTCATCTTCATCAACCAGATCCGCATGAAGATCGGCGTGATGTTCGGCAATCCCGAAACGACCACGGGCGGCAACGCCCTCAAGTTCTACGCCTCGGTGCGCCTCGATATCCGGCGCATCGGCGCGATCAAGAACGGCGAGGAAGTGATCGGCAACATGACCCGGGTCAAGGTGGTCAAGAACAAGGTCGCGCCGCCCTTCCGCGAGGCCGAGTTCGAGATCCTCTACGGCAGCGGCATCTCGCGCGAAGGCGAGATCATCGACCTGGGCTCGCTCCACAACATCATCGAGAAGTCCGGCTCCTGGTACAGCTACAACGGCGAGCGCATCGGCCAGGGCAAGGACAACACCCGCGCCTACCTGCAACAGCATCCCCAGGTGGCGGCGGAGATCGAGGCCAAGCTGAGGGAACGTCTCATGCCGAAGCGCGGTAACGAGGCGCGAGGTGAGGCTGCGGGCTAAGCGCGCGAGGCGCGAGCCGCTCGATCCGGACGCGGCCGCCGACCCACGCTCCATTCGCAAAGCGGCGCTCGAGATGCTCGGGCGCCGTGATTTCTCTGCTGGTGAGCTCACACGCCGACTGGCAGAGCGCGGGTACGACGCCGACGCGGTCGCACCAGTGCTGGAAGAGCTAGCTGGCAAGCGATTCCTCGACGACGAGCGCTTCATCGAGAATTTCATCTCCTACCACGCCGCCCGGGGCCAGGGGCCGATCCGTATCGCAGTCGAGCTCCGCCAGCGTTGCGTATCCAGCGAGGCAATCGAGCGGCATCTCGACGCGGTGACGGACTGGCGCGAGCGTGCCAGCCTCGCGCGCCGCAAGAAGTTCGGCTCGAAGATCCCGAGGGATTTCAAGGCGCGCGCCAAACAGGCTCGATTTCTTGAGTATCGCGGCTTTTCGGCGGAGCATGTCCGGGCCGCGCTCGAGGGAGAGGTCGCGGCCGACGACTGAAAAACAAATCAACGAGCGGGGGATCTCATGGATTCACGCGCCGTCCCGATCTCCGCCAGCGAGCGCATTCTCACCATCGACGTGGTGCGCGGCTTTGCGCTCCTCGGCATCTTCATCATGAACATGCCGTGGTTCAACACCTCGTTCTTCGTCGGCGCCGATGGTTCGCGGCTCTGGCCCGGGTGGTGGGACGTCGGCGCGGAGACGGTTCGAGACGTGCTGTTCTCCGGCAAGTTCAACAGCATGTTCAGCCTGCTGTTCGCGGTCGGCTTCACGATCCAGCTCGGTCGCATGGAAGAACGCGATCCGGCGCATGCGAAGTATCTCTACCTGCGGCGGCTCTTCTGGCTGTTTGCCTTTGGCGCAATCCATGCCTGCATCTTCTGGACGGGAGACATCCTGCACGCCTACGCGATCTTCGGGCTGATATTGCTCGCGCTGCGGCGCGCGCCCGAGAAGCTGCTCTGGACGCTGGTCGGGCTGTGCATCCTGTATACGCCGCTCCTCGGCGTCTACCGGGTGATGACCGCGACGCCCGAGGACGTCAAGGCGTTCATTGCGACCTCGCAGCTCTGGGAAGCATCCAACAACGCCGCCTACGGGCACGGCTCATTCCTCGAAGCGGCACGCGAGCACACGCGCGAGATGGTGGTCATCTACACCGATCCGCATTTCCTGCGTTTCACGATCTCCTTCTACGTGCAGATCTTCACGACCACCCTGATCGGCCTGATGCTGGGGCGGCGCCAGTTCTTCCAGAACTCGGCGCAGTACCTTCCGGCCGTACGACGCGTGCAGTGGTGGGCCCTCGGCGTCGGCATCGCCACGGGCATCTACTTCGGAGTGTGGGAGGCCACGGTGACCGATCCGCGGCCGACACCCTGGGGCGTGATCGCGAGGACCTGTTACGTGGTCTGTCGCCTGAGCATCATGGCGTTCTACGTGGCGACCATCATCCGCTGCGTGCACAACGAAAAGTGGCGGCCACGCCTCGCGCCGATGGGGGTGGTCGGACGCATGCCGCTCTCGAACTACCTGCTGCAGACACTGATTGCGACCAGCCTCTTCTACGGCTGGGGCCTGGGACTGTGGGGCAAGGTGGGGCCGGCGCTCGACCTGGTGCTTGCCTTCGCGATCTTCTTCCTGATCCAGGTGCCGCTCAGTCACTACTGGCTGAAGCGGCACAGCATGGGACCGATGGAGTACCTGTGGCGGCTCCTCACCTACGGGCGCGGTTCCATGCGGAGCAAGGTGCTGCAGGAGGCGAGCGTCGCGTAAGCCGCTGACGGGCCGTACATTCGCCGCATTGGCTCGCGTATCATGTTGCGCTCCCACTGGGCGCGGAATGAGCATGACGGCGAGCGAGAAAGCGACCAAGGGCCCGAGCAGCAACGAGCTGCGGAGCCTGTTCCTCGGCTACTTCGAAAAGCAGCGGCACACCATCGTGCCTTCGAGCTCGCTCGTGCCCGGGAACGACCCGACGCTGCTCTTTACCAACGCGGGCATGGTGCAGTTCAAGGATGTCTTCCTTGGCAAGGACCAGCGCAACTACGTGCGTGCCGCGACCAGCCAGCGATGCCTGCGCGCGGGCGGCAAGCACAACGACCTCGAAAACGTCGGCTACACGGCGCGCCACCACACGTTCTTCGAGATGCTCGGCAATTTCAGTTTCGGCGATTACTTCAAGCGCGAGGCGATCCGCTTCGCGTGGGAGCTGGTGACGAGCAGGAACTGGCTCGCGATCGACCCGAAGCGCCTGATGGTGACCGTCTACCAGACGGACGACGAGGCCTACAACGCCTGGAACAAGGACATCGGCCTCAAGCCCGAGCGCATCGTGCGCATCGGCGACAAGCCGGGCGGCGGCTCCGACAACTTCTGGCAGATGGGCGAGACGGGGCCGTGCGGTCCGTGCAGCGAGATCTTCTACGACCACGGTGCCGGCATCGAGGGTGGTCCGCCCGGAAGCCCGGACTCGGAAGGCGATCGCTGGGTCGAGATCTGGAATCTCGTCTTCATGCAGTTCGATCGCTCTGCGGAAGGCGTGCTCACGCCGCTGCCGAAGCCGTCGGTCGATACCGGCATGGGCCTCGAGCGCATGGCGGCCGTCATGCAAGGCGTGCATTCGAATTACGAGATCGACCTGTTTCGCGGCCTGGTCCGCGCCGCAGCCGAGCTCGCGCGAACCACGGACCTGTCGTCCAGCTCGCTGCGCGTCATCGCCGATCATATCCGTGCGTGTTCGTTCCTGATCGTCGACGGCGTGTTGCCCTCGAACGAAGGTCGCGGCTACGTCCTGCGACGGATCATTCGCCGCGCGATTCGCCACGGCTACCAGCTCGGCATTCGCGAGCCATTCTTCTTCAAGCTGGTCGCGCCGCTCGAGCGTGCAATGGGGGCTGCGTATCCGGAGTTGTCGAAGGGACGCCAGCACGTCGAGCGCGTGCTCGAGCAGGAGGAGTTGCGCTTCGCGGAGACGCTGGCGACCGGCATGGGCCTGCTGGACGAAGCGATTCGCGGCGCGCGCAACCAGACGATCTCCGGCGAGGCCGTCTTCAAGCTCTACGACACCTACGGCTTTCCGGTGGACCTCACGGCCGACATGGCTCGCGAGCGCGGATTGAGCGTGGACCAGGCAGGCTTCGAGAAGGCGATGGATGCGCAGCGCGAGCGCGCCCGCGCGGCGAGCAAGTTTGGCGTCGACCTGCGCGCTGGCGTGACTGTCGAAGGTCGTACCGAGTTCTCAGGCTACGAGGGCATCGAGGACCAGGGGCGCGTGGTCGAGTTGCTCAAGGGCGGCGCCAAGGTGGAGCGACTGCGCGCGGGCGAGGAAGGCCAGGTGGTGCTCGATCGCACGCCTTTCTATGCCGAGGCGGGCGGACAGGTCGGCGACCAGGGTCAGCTGACGGCGGCGGGTGTGCGTTTCGATGTGCTCGATACCCAAAAGCTGGGCAATGCGCATGCACACATCGGCAAGCTGGTGCAGGGTGAGATCAAGCCGGGCGACGTGCTCATCGCGCAGGTCGATGGTGCGCGCCGCCGCGCGACCATGCTCAATCACACAGCCACCCACTTGCTGCACGCGGCGTTGCGCAAAGTGCTCGGCACGCATGTGACCCAGAAGGGCTCGCTGGTCGCGCCCGACCGACTGCGCTTTGACTTTTCGCACTACCAGGCGGTGACCCCGCAGGAGCTCACGCAGATCGAGCGGCTGGTCAACGCGCAGATCCGGGAGAACGCGCCGGCCGACACGAACGTGATGGCCTTCGATAAGGCGGTGGCGGCGGGTGCGATGGCGCTCTTCGGCGAGAAGTACGAGAGCGATGTGCGGGTGCTCAGGATCGGTGACTTCTCGATGGAGCTGTGCGGCGGCACGCACGTGAAGCGCGCGGGTGACATTGGCTTCTTCAAGATCATCGGCGAGTCGGGCATCGCGGCCGGCGTGCGTCGTATTGAGGCGCTGACCGGCGAAGACGCCGTCTCCTGGGCGGAATCGAGTGATGCGTTGCTGCGCGAGGTCGGGTCGCTCGTGCGTGGCGGACGCGAGGATCTCAAGGACAAGGTCGAGCAGCTGGTCGAGCGCTCGAGGAAACTCGAGAAGGAGATCCAGCAGTTGAAAGGCCGCCTGGCGAGCGGGCAGGGCGGCGATCTCTCCAGCACGGCGCGCGAGATCAATGGCGTCAAGGTGCTGGCAACGCGCGTGGATGGCGCCGATGCCAAGGCGCTCCGTGACGCGGTCGATCAGCTCAAGCACAAGCTCAAGTCCGCCGTCGTGGTGCTCGCTTCGGTCGAAAGCGATGACAAGGTGCTGCTGGTCGCCGGCGTCACGCAGGACCAGACCAACAAGATCAAGGCGGGTGAGCTGATCGGCAACGTCGCGCAGCAGGTTGGCGGCCGCGGTGGCGGGCGTCCCGACATGGCGCAGGCCGGCGGCACCAACCCGGCGGCGCTCGATGCCGCGCTCGCGAGCGTCGAGCCGTGGGTGCGCGAACGTCTTGGCGCGTGATTTGTCCCTCATCGTCCAGAAGTACGGCGGCACCTCGGTCGGCTCACTCGACCTGATTCGCCGCGTCGCCGAGCGCGTGCACGAGCGGCGTCACGACGGGACGCAGGTCGTCGTGGTCGTCTCCGCGATGGGTGACAGTACGGACCGACTCGTGGACCAGGCGCGTGGCATCTGCGATGAGCCCGATGCCCGGGAGATGGATGTGCTGCTCTCCACCGGCGAGCAGGTTTCCATCGCACTGCTCTGCATGGCGCTGCGCGCGCGAGGGTGTGCGGCGCGCTCCTACACTGGCGCGCAGGTGCGCGTCATCACCAGCAACGTGTACGGCCGCGCCCGGATCGAGAACGTGGAGACGGCGCGCCTCAAGGCGGATCTCGATGCGGGATTCGTGCCGGTCGTCGCGGGATTCCAGGGCGTCGATGCTGAAGGCAACATCACGACGATCGGTCGCGGCGGGTCGGACACGACCGCGGTCGCGCTTGCGGTGGCGTTGAAGGCGGACGAGTGCCAGATCCTCACGGACGTCGATGGCGTCTACACCACCGATCCGCGCATGGTGCCGCAGGCACGGCGCCTCGACCGCATCACCTTCGATGAAATGCTCGAGCTCGCGGGGCAGGGCTCGCGCGTCCTGCACCTGCGCTCAGTCGAGTTTGCGAGCAAGTACAATGTGCCGCTGCGCGTCGCATCGAGCTTCGCCCCGGGACCCGGAACGCTCATCTGCCGCGAGGAGCCGAGAGTGGAAGCACCCGTCGTTTCAGGCATCGCCTTCAATCGCGATGAAGCCGAGATCACCGTGAGCGGAGTGCCGGATCTGCCCGGCACCGCTTATCGCCTGCTGCAGCCGGTCTCGGATGCGGGCATCGAAGTCGACATGATCGTGGTCAACGCGCCTCACGACGGCAAGGTCGCGATGACCTTCACTGTGCACCGCGACGATTACGCGGCTGCGCTCAGGCGCGTGACTGCTGCCGCCAAAGCGCTCGGTGCCGCCGAGGTCAGCGGCAACAACAAGGTCGCGAAGCTGGCGGTGGTCGGTGTCGGCATGCGTTCGCACGCCGGTGTGGCCACACGACTCTTCGAAATACTGGCGCGCGAGCAGATCAACGTGCGCCTGGTCTCGACATCAGAGATCAAGATTTCGGTACTGGTCGATGAAGATTTTCTGGAG
>DATBIF010000290.1:0-2136 GCA_036557045.1 Steroidobacteraceae bacterium | reverse complement strand
CGAAATCACCGGACCCACCGAACGCAAGATGGTCATCAACGCGCTCAATTCGGGCGCGAAGGTGTTCATGGCGGACTTCGAGGACTCGCTGACGCCGAGCTGGGACAACCTGATCCACGGACAGATGAACCTGCGCGACGCGGTGCGCCGGGTCATCCACTTCCGCAGTCCCGAGGGCAAGCAGTACCGTCTGAATCCGCCGGTGGCGGTGCTGCTGGTTCGACCGCGGGGCTGGCACCTGTTCGAAAAGCACCTGCTGGTCGACGGCGAACAGGTGCCGGGCGCGCTGGTCGACTTCGGCCTCTACCTGTTTCACAACGCACGCGAGCTCGCGAAGCGCAACACCGGTCCCTATTTCTACCTGCCCAAGCTCGAGTCACACCTGGAAGCGCGCCTCTGGTCGGAAGTGCTGACGCACGCCGAGCATCTCCTCGAGCTCAAGCAGGGGACCTGCAAGGTCACGGTGCTGATCGAGACCATCCTCGC
This sequence comes from Steroidobacteraceae bacterium, assembly GCA_036557045.1. Classification (GTDB taxonomy): domain Bacteria; phylum Pseudomonadota; class Gammaproteobacteria; order Steroidobacterales; family Steroidobacteraceae; genus DATBVX01. Next base: position 1,650 of record DATBIF010000290.1, on the reverse strand, counting down.
GGCTTTCGAGATGGACGAGATCCTCTACGAGCTCAGGGAGCACATCGTCGGACTCAACTGCGGGCGCTGGGACTACATCTTCAGCTTCATCAAGAAGTTCGCGCGACGCGCCGATTTCGTGCTGCCGGACCGGCAGCAGGTGACGATGACGAGCCATTTCCTGCGTTCGTATTCGCAGCTCGTGATTCGCACCTGTCACAAGCGCGGCGCGTTCGCGATGGGCGGCATGGCGGCGCAGATTCCGATCAAGAACGATCCGCAGGCAAACGAGGCGGCCCTCGCAAAAGTGCGCGCCGACAAGGAACGCGAAGCGAAGGACGGACACGATGGGACCTGGGTCGCGCATCCGGGGCTCGTGTCGCTCGCGCTCGAGGTCTTCAACCAGTACATGCAGGGTCCCAACCAGCTCGAGCGGTTGCGCGAGGACGTGCAGGTGAGTGCCGCGGATCTGCTGCGCGTACCGATGGGCACGATCACCGAGAATGGCGTCGCCAACAACGTCAGCGTCGGGCTGCAATACCTCGCGGCCTGGCTCGGCGGCCTTGGCTGCGTGCCGATCAACAATCTGATGGAGGATGCGGCCACCGCCGAGATCTCCCGCGCGCAACTGTGGCAGTGGGTGCATCACCCGACCGGAGTGCTCGACGACGGGCGGCGCGTCACACTCGCGCTGGTGCGCGATCACATCGCGCGCGAACTGCGCACCCTGAAAGAGCAAGGGCAGGGCGGTCCGGGCGCTGGGCACTACGAACACGCGGCACGACTCCTGGACCGGCTCACTGCTGAGCCGCGCTTCACAGCGTTCCTGACCGTTGTGGCGTATCGTGAGATTGACTGAGGAGCCATGCATGATGACCGCGCCCGCCGCAACCGAGATTCGCAACAGCTGGAGCACCGACCCGCGCTGGCGGGGCATTCGCCGCGGCTATCAGCCCGAGGACGTGGTGCGCCTGCGCGGGAGTGTCGTGGTCGAGCACACACTGGCGCGCCTCGGCGCCGAGAAGCTGTGGCGCTATCTGCACGAGAAGCCCTTCGTCGCGGCCCTCGGCGCGTTGACCGGCAACCAGGCGATGCAGCAGGTCCGTGCGGGACTCGATGCGATCTACCTCTCGGGCTGGCAGGTGGCGGGCGATGCGAACCTCGCCGCGCACATGTATCCCGACCAGTCGCTGTACCCGGCCGATTCGGTGCCCGCGGTGGTGAAGCGCATCAACAACACGTTGCAGCGTGCCGACCAGATCTGCCACGCGGAAGGCAGCAGCGACATCGACTGGCTGAAGCCGATCGTCGCCGATGCGGAAGCGGGCTTCGGCGGCGTGCTGAACGCGTTCGAGCTCATGAAGGCGATGATCGAGGCAGGTGCCGCCGGCGTGCACTACGAAGATCAGCTCGCTTCCGCCAAGAAGTGCGGCCACATGGGCGGCAAGGTGCTGGTGCCTACGAGCGAAGCCATTAGCAAGCTCGTCGCCGCGCGGCTCGCAGCCGACGTGTGTGGTGTCCCGACGGTTCTAATTGCTCGCACAGATGCTGAGAGTGCGACGCTACTCACCTCGGACATCGACGAGCGCGACCGGAGGTTCATCGTGTCGCGTGAGCGCACGTCGGAAGGCTTTTTCCGCGTCCGTGGCGGTCTCGATGCGGCCATCGCGC
>DATBIF010000289.1:0-6172 GCA_036557045.1 Steroidobacteraceae bacterium | reverse complement strand
GATCCTCGGTCAGGTTGTCGAGGTCGCCCACGCCCGGGAAGAAGTAGAGGCCCTTGTCCGGGATGTTGGCGCGCATCAGGTCGAGCAGCGCCGGCTCGTTGGGGAGTGAGCTGAGGCCCGCGCTGCCCAGCGGCGTTGCCGCGTGCAGCAGGAAACTCCAGACGAACACGGCGATCGCCGTCACGCTGCTCGCAAAGATCATTCGGCTCATGGCTGCACCCGGACATTGATTTCGATCTTGACGCCATTCGGATCGGTGAGGAACAGCTGGCGCAGGCTACCACCTGCCGCGTGATTCACGTGCACCGTCACGCCGTGCTGCTTGAGGCGCGCGACGATCTCGTCGAAGTCATCGCCGTTGAAAGCGATGTGATCGACCGGCCCGGTGCCGGGCGCCGGCGTGGACACGGGAATCTGCTGCGTGCGCGAATGCGCCGTATAGGTCTGCCACTCGCCGATATGAATACAGGGCGTCTCGCCGACGTAGAGCCAGTAGCCCGGAAAGGCAAGAGGCGGGCGTGGGCCGACGCGCATGCCGAGCGCGTTGCAGTAGAAATCGCGCGTGGCATCGATGTCGTGAGTGAGGACCAGGTAGTGCTCCATCTTCGTCAGGGGCATGCGGCCTCCGCTTCAATGCGCCGGTTGCGGGCGAACCACGAGCGGCACGTTACACAGCTCGACGTAGCCCGCAGCAACGTGGAACCACTCTTCGCGCCGGTTGCGACGGCTCTCGACCAGATTCGCGAAGGTCTTCGTGTCCGTGCGGATGACCTGCAGCGCCGCTCGTTCAGCGGCGGGCACGTCGGCGGCGACGCGAATCGATTTGATCGGGATGCGTTGCTCGGGCTTTTCGTAGTATCCCAGCGGCAGTGTGCCGCGCGGCAGCGTCGAAAGAATCTCCATTCCCTGCACGACCCGCCCGACGAGCGTGACATTGCGGTCGAGATGGCGTGGCGCGTTGCCGATCACGACGTAGAGCTCGGTGCCGCCGCCGCTGTCGATATCGTTGTCGCGACCGGCGCCCACCATGCCGTAGCAGTGCGCGAGCCAGGCGGAGCCGCTCTTTGGATCACGGGCGGCGTAGAACCCATCGAGAAAGCCCGCTTCGGGCGCGTAGCCATCCGGGTCCGGCAGGCGCGTGAAGGGGGCTCCGGGGCTGAGCGGAAACGTGAATTCCGCGGGCAACGTGCGCCTGGCGTGGCCCACCGGGCGCCTCGCGTCCGGATCCGCCCATTGCACGACGTAATTGTCCTGCGACCTCACGATGGCGAGCCCGTCGAAGTAGCGCTCACGCACCAGGGTCTTGATGTTGGCGACATGGTTTGGCGCGAAAGCGGGCGCGAGCTCGATGACGACGCGGCCGGCGGCGAGCTCGAGGTAAAGGGTGTCTTCCGGATCGAGGTTGCGCCAGTCCGACGGCGTCGAGGCGGCGAGGACGTCTGCGAGTGTCGGTGGTTTATCGGCCGCGCGGGACGATCCCGACAGGACAACCGCAAAGCACAGGACCAGGCTTCCGATCGCACGCATCACTCGTCCCGTCCGGACCCCTGCCCGGGAGCGCGTGATGCTAAGCGAATCGGACGCATCCGACTACAATGCGCCATGGTTGCCGGAAGCTGCCTGTGTGGACGGGTTCGATACGAGGTGACGGGGCCCTTCAGCATGATGGGGCACTGCCACTGCTCCATGTGCCGCAAGCACCACGGGGCGCTCTTCGCGACGTTCGTCGCCGCGCCCGTCGCCGCTTTTCGCTGGCTCAGCGGCGAGGATGGGATCGGCGACTACGAGTCGTCGCCGGGCGGCTCACGCTCCTTCTGTCGCACCTGCGGTTCGGTAACGCCACTGGTGCTGCCGCAGATGGACATGGTCTTCATCCCCGCCGGCAATCTCGCAGGCGATCTCGGCATGAAGCCCGAGTATCACATCTTCGTCGCATCCAAGGCTTCGTGGCACGAGATCACGGACGACCTGCGCCAGCATGCGCAGTATCAGCCGGGCTTCGATGTGCCGCCGATCGAGCGCCCCGTCGTTGTGCCCAAAGATGGTTTCACGCTGGGCAGCTGCCTGTGCGGCGATATGGCTTACGAGATCGAAGGGCGACCGCTCTACGTTCGCAATTGCCATTGCTCGCGCTGCCGCCGCGGACGCAGCGCCGCACACGCCACCAACGCCTTCTACACCTACGAACAGTTCCACTGGCTCCGCGGCGAAGAGCTCGTCGTCGACTACAAGCACGCCGAGGCCCGGTATTTCGGCACGGCGTTCTGCAGTCGCTGCGGCGGATCAGCGCCGCGCGCTTCGCGCGAACGCGGGCTGGTGGTCGTGGCGACTGGCGCGCTCGATACCGATCCGCAGATGCGGCCCTACGCGCATGTGTATGTCGGGTCGAAGGCGAGCTGGTTCGAGATCACGGATGACATCCCGCAGTTCGAGGAGATGAAAGCGCCATAGAAGCCGCCCGGTGGTGTCGTTGACCAGGGGCTCAAGGCACACCCGGCCAACGACACGACCGGGCGGCTACTCCGGCGCCTCGGCGACTGCGGCAACGAGTGCGACATCGCCCATCGATACTGTCTTGGGGTTGAACTTCCTGGCGGCGGCGGCCATGCGCGTCAAGGCGGCGGCGATCGGCATCGGCGGCCTGGTGTCGCCCTTCTTCATCTTGTGAAAACGGACCGGGTTGATCCGGGCGACGACGTAGCTGCGCAGGTAGGGCGATTTGAAACCGCGCGCCTGCAGCGCCGCGATGATGCGCTTCACCTGCGTGTCCACCTCGAGGAGTCGTGCGGCAAGGCCCTCGCGTTCGCGCAGGCTGGTCGCCAGCGACCGATCGCTGAAGCGATCGACCTTCTTGAGGAATGAGCTGTACGCACCGCCGGCGAAGCGCGGATTGCTCTCGTAGACGATGCCGAGCGTCAGGAGCTCGGCGGCTTCGAACTCGGCCGCGAATTTCGACTCGACTGTCTCGCGGTCGCGGCGCGCAATGTTGCGTGCCATGCGGATCACCTCGAGGCTGCGATCCTTGAGGTTGTGTGCTTTCTCGGTGTTGAGGGCCAGAATCCGGTACGCCAGCGACTCCTCCGGCGAAATCAGCGCGGTCACCAGCCGCAGTCCGAGGTACTTCGCAGCAGCGAGCCGATGACGCCCGTTCGGGGTCCAGAACGTGCCGTCTTCGCCGCGAACCACGATCAGCGGATCGAGGAACACACCGGTTTCGTCGATGCGCTGTGCGAGGCGTCGCGCGTGTGTCGGCGAGAGATCGCGCTGGAAGGGAGTCGGTTGCACCGCCGCCAGCGGCAGCGATGCGATCAGCAGCGAGCGACCGCCCAGGGGCTCGCGATAGGCGCCGATGGGCGCGCCACCCGCCTCGTTGACGAGCTTCACCAGGGGAGCGATGTCTTCGCGCGTGAAATCGAGCGGCGTTTCCGCCGCGGTCGTGCCACGAGCTTGTTTCCCCGGGGCGAGCCGTCCGCGCGCCGTCTTCCTTGCGCCGCGCCTGGTGGCCGCTTTCTTCGCCGATTTGCCTGCTGCCATGAACGCAGACTGCCGTGCAGGTCTTATGATGTAAATATGCGTCGATCGCGCCGGCCTTGAGGTCGCTGGAGTCCGAGATGGCAGTTCCGTGGTTCCAAATCGTTCAATGGGTGCCCTCGATCCTCGAGCTGTCGAGGGAGTTGCTCAACCGGTCGCGCCGTCCCGCGACCGCGCCAAGCGATCCCACCGCGCGCCTGGCGGCCCTCGAGGAGAATGACCGGCGGCAGGCCGAGCTTCTCAATCGTATGGCCGAACAGACCGCGCAGCTCACGGCGGCCGTCACCGTCCTGCATCGGCAGACGCGTTGGCTGGTGCTCGGTCAGTGCCTGGCGGCGGGTATCGCGCTGCTGGCGGTCGTGATCGCGGTCAGCCGAGGCGCGCCGTAGGAATGAGCCGAGGATAGGCTAATCGCTCGCGGCTTTCAGCGGACGCGGGTCGCTGAGGAACCCGAGCACAGCGGCCGTGAAACCCGCAGCGCACTCCACGTTCGTCAGATGAGCCGCATCGAGCACGGTGAGGCGAGCCCCCGCAATCCGTTTCTGAATCTGTTCGCCGTGTTCGGGGGGCGTGGCCGGGTCACGCGCTCCCGCGATCACGAGGGCCGGAACGCGAATCGCGCCGAGTGACTCGCGCTGATCCATGTCGCGAATGGCCGCGCAGCACGCCGCGTAGCCCCCGGGATCGGTCGCGAGCAGCATCGCGCGAATCGGCGCAATCGCTTCGGGATGCCGTTGGCTGAACTCCGCAGTGAACCAGCGCCCGAGAATCGTATCGACCAATGCACTCATGCCCAGCTTGAGCGCGGTGTCGATGCGTGAGTCCCAGGTCTCGCGCGGCGGCAGATACGCAGAAGTATTGCTGAGAGTGACTGTCGTCACTCGTTCCGGGTAGTGCACGGCGGCCCACATGGAAGTCATGCCGCCGAGGGACAGGCCGCACCAGTGGGCGCGCTCGACGCCCGCGGCCTCGAGCACGGACACGGCATCTCGTGCGAGGTCAGCGATCTCGAGCTGGGCCTTGCTGCCGAGCGTCGATCGACCATGACCGCGCGCGTCGTAGCGGATGACGCGAAACCGTGCGGCAAAATCCGTGAGCTGCGGGTCCCACATCTCGAGCCCGCAGCCCAGCGAATTGATCAGCAGCAGCGCCGGGGCATCGGCAGTGCCGGTGACCTCATAGCGCAGCCGCGCGCCAGCGCTCTCCGCAGTCGGCATGGTTCGATCCGTTCGCGTCGGGACCGAGAGTCTAAGACGAGAGCCTCCCGGTTGCAGCCACGCATGAACACAATAACCGCGAAGCCGCGACCCGGCACCACTCCGCGGCAGGGGCCCGCGACTCGTCGAGGGTGGCGCACGTGTAAAATGGACCGGTGAACGCTCAAGACGATCTCGTGCGCGCGCTTGCGCTGTTGCACGAAAGGAAGTTTCCGCAGGCCGAGGCGGCTTGTCGCGAGATACTGCTCCGGGAGCCCACCCATGCCCCGGCGCTGCATCTTCTCGGGCTGGTGCGGCGAGACTCAGGCGATGTCGCCGGCGGCGAGCGGCTCATGCGTCAGAGCCTGCAGCTCGACCCGCGCAACGCCGACTTTCACTCCAACCTGGGGCAGCTGTTGCGTGGCGCACGCCGCTTGCCCGAGGCTGAAGGCTCCTACCGCTCGGCCCTGGCACTCAATCCAGGGCACATCGCGGCGCGTTACGGTCTGATCCGTACGCTGAGCGATGCGGGAAAGCACACGGCTGCCGAGGCGGAGTGCCGCACTCTCCTCGAACGACAGCCCGACGCCAGGGCCTGGACGACGCTGGCGATGATCCTGCGCGACCAGAACCGCCTGTCGGAGGCGGAGGCGGCCTACCGTCAGGCGGTCGGCAACGACCCGAATTACGCCGTCGCGCACCACAATCTGGGATCACTTTTCGTGACGATGGAACGCGCGGAGGAAGCGTTGGCGGCTTTCGAGCGCGCCCGTTCTCTGGGCGTGCAGGGACCAGAGCTCATGTCAAACATGGGACGCGCGCTCTCGCAGCTGTATCGCATGGAGGAAGCGGAAGGCGCATTCGTGCAAGCCGTCGCGATGAATCCGCGCGACACGGAGACGCAGTTGAACCTTGCGCGACTGCGCTTCATGCGCGCGGATCCGCAGTTTTCCAGGGATATCGCTCAGGCCGCCGCCCGTTTTCCCGACGATGCGCCGCTGCAGTTGCTGCTGGGTAATGTGCTATGGCGCGCGGGCGACCAGGCCGGAGCGGAACGACACTATCGCGATCTCCTCGCGCGCCGGGGGCCCGACCCTGAGATCCGGGCGGCGCTGGCACTGGTGCTGCACGAAGCCGGACGACTGAAGGAAGCCGAGTTTGAAGCGGCGGAGGCGGCGATTGCCAAGCCGCACGAGCCAGGGATCATCGATACGCTCGTGTACGTATTGCTGGCACAAAGTCGTCCCGAGGAGGCACTCTCGTTCATCCAGGTCCAACGCTCGAGGAGCCCGCTGGACCAGAGATGGATTGCACATGAAGCCACGGCATCGCGCCTTCTCGACCGGCCGCTGTACCGGGAGCTCTATGACTACTCGCGCATGGTGCGCACGTACGACCTCGAGACGCCTCCCGGCTGGTCGTCGATGGAAGAGCTGAACGCCGCG
>DATBIF010000288.1:0-3763 GCA_036557045.1 Steroidobacteraceae bacterium | reverse complement strand
CGTCGCGGCTGCGAGCTACGAAGTGCGCCGCTTCGGTGTGCATTCCGCCATGCCGATGAGCGAAGCGCTGCGCCGCTGCCCGCACGCGATCTGCATTCCACCGCGCATGCGCCGTTACAAGGAAGTCTCCAAGCAGGTGTTCGCGGTATTCCACCAGTTCACGCCGCAGGTCGAGGGACTGTCGCTCGATGAGGCATTCCTCGATCTCAGCGCCAGCGTGAAGCTGTTCGGTGCGCCCGAGGACATTGCGCGCGAGATCAAGCGCCGGATTCGCGAGGCCACGGGTCTCACGGCCTCGGTCGGGCTCGCGAGCAACAAGCTGCTGGCGAAGATCGCGTCCGATCTTGGCAAGCCGGATGGCTGCATGTGGATCCGGCCGGAAGAGGTGGCGACGGTCCTCGACCCGTTGCCCATTCGACGCCTCAACGGCGTCGGCAAGAAGACCGCGGCGAAACTCGAGGAGCACGGCATCCACACGCTCGGCCAGCTGCGGCTTGCGCCGGATTCGGTGCTGTGGCCGCTCTTCGGGCGCTTCACCCAGCGCATGCGCGAGCGCGCGTCGGGCATGGACGACCGGCCCGTGGTCGCGGACTGGGAGGAGAAATCGATCAGCGCCGAGGAGACCTTCGAGCGTGACATCCGCCAGCACGAGCAGCTGCATGTCGAGCTTGCCAACCTCGCCGATCGCACCTGCGAACGCATGCGCGCGCGCCAGCTCATGGCCGGCCAGGTGTACGTCAAGATCCGTCGCCGCGATTTCACCACCTACACGCGCCAGCAGACCTTTTCGCCACCCACGCAGGACAGCAAGCTGATTCTCTGGATCGCCAGGCGTCTGCTCGGGAACTGGCTGAAGACCCAGCCGCGCGCCGCGATCCGCCTGCTCGGCGTCGGCGTCGCAGCGCTCGTCCCTGCGCAGCAGCTCGACCTGTTCGGTACGGGACGTGTCGACGGCACCGATGCGCTCGGCAGCGCAATCGACCGCATCCACGAGCAGTTCGGCGAGCAATCGCTCACGCGCGCGACCAGCCTGCGCAACTGACGCCGCCCATGAGCCGGATCGCGATCGGCGGCGTTCAGCACGAAACGAATACTTTCGCCGCGAGTCGCGCGACCTTCGAGGATTTCGTGCGCGCCGATGCCTGGCCGGGGATGTGCCGCGGCGCGGCGCTGCTCGACGCCGTGCAAGGCATCAACCTGCCGATCGCGGGTTTCGTCGAACGCGCGCGCAGCGACGGCCATGCGCTGAAACCCCTGATGTGGTGTTCGGCGCAGCCTTCGGGTCCGGTCACACGCGATGCCTTCGAACGCATCGCCTACATCCTGCTCGAAGATCTCGCGGCGACACTGCCGGTCGAGGCGGTCTATCTTGATTTGCACGGTGCGATGGTGGCTGAGCACCTGGACGACGCCGATGGCGAGCTGCTCATTCGTGTGCGCGAGTGCGTCGGCCCGAATATTCCCGTCGTCGCGACACTCGACCTGCATGCGAACGTCTCGCAGCTCATGCTGGAGCAGGCCTCGGCGCTGCTTTCCTATCGCACCTATCCGCACGTCGACATGGGCCAGACCGGAGCGCGCGCGGCGCAGCTCATTCCGCGGCTCATCGGCCACCCGCCGCTCCAGCGCGCACTAAAGCACCTCGACTTCCTGGTCCCGCTCACAGCGCAGTCCACCCTCGTCGAGCCGGGTCGCAGCATCATGGCGCGCGCGGCGCAGCTGGAGGCTCGCGGGCTCCATTCGCTGCACTACACGCCTGGTTTTCCGCTCGCGGATGTGTACGACTGCGGGCCGTGCGTGTTCGGTTACGGCGAGGATGGGGAGATGGTTCGTGAGGCCGTGGCAGCGCTCGCCGCGCAAGTCGCAGCAGGCGAGGCGGAACTTGCCGGTCGCTTCTGGAGCATCGAGGCGGCGATTCGTCGCGCGCTCGAGCCACGAGCGCGACAGGGGCCGGTGATCCTTGTCGACACACAGGACAATCCCGGGGCTGGTGGCAACGGCGACAGCACGGGTCTCATCCACGCGTTGCTCGCCGCGCAAGCCCAGGGCGTACTCGCCGGCCTGATCTGTGATCCGGAGGTCGCGGACCAGGCGCATCTTGCCGGTGTCGGCGCGCGCATACGCGCGGAGCTCGGCGCGAAATCGGACTTTCCCGGCGAGACGCCGCTCCGGGGTGAATTCAAGGTGGAAGCGCTCGGCAGCGGGCGCTTCGTGGGAACCGGACCCTTCTACTTCGGCGCGCACATGGACCTTGGGCCGATGGCGTTGCTGCGCATCGACGGCGTGCGCATCGCAGTTGCGAGTCGCAAGCAACAGGCAGCGGACCAGGCGATGTTCCGGCACCTGGGAGTCGAGCCGGCGGAGCAGCGCGTGCTGGTCCTCAAGAGCTCGGTGCACTTCCGCGCTGACTTCGGTGCGCTGGCGAGCGAGATCCTGATCGTGCTCGCGCCCGGCCCGAGTCCCGCCGACCCATCGCGGTTATCGTTCCGCAGGTTGCGGCCAGGAGTCCGGACCTCCCCAGCGCGTTGAAGGGCGGGCAGCAACCGCAGGGCTGGTCGGACCGTCCGTGCCGGTCGCGCACGCTGGAACCGGCAGGCGAGCTCGCCTGATTTGGCAGTGCAAAACCGCCTTTCCCTTGGCGCCGCAACGCGGGGCGTGGCTATACTCGGCCGCGAAAAGAACAACAATCCCTTTTCCGTCGATTCGATCGGGTTCAGCGGCGCGCAAGAGCTCAAAGGGGGGTTTGCAATGTCTGACAAGAAACAGGTGGGCAGCGTCACCTATGCCCAAGCCGGCCAGGATTATTTCGCCCAGCGCGGCCTGAAGCGCTATGCGCGCATCTGGTCGCTGTGGGCGCTGGGCGTGGGCGCGGTGATCTCCGGCCACTACTCGGGATGGAATTTCGGCATCGGGCCAGGCGGCTTCGGCGGCATGTTCATCGCCGGCGTGCTCATCATGATCATGTACTGGGGGTTGATCTTCTGTATTGCGGAGATGTCCCCGGCCCTGCCACACACGGGCGCGGCCTACTCCTTCGCGCGCAGCGCGATGGGACCGTGGGGCGGATTCATCGCCGGTCTCGCCGAGAATATCGAGTACGTGCTGACGCCAGCCGTGATCGTGTTCTTCATCGGCTCCTACATGACCGCGATCTTCGAAACCGGACCGCAGTATCAGCCGCTGTGGTGGCTCGGCAGCTACCTCGTGTTCCTGTATCTCAACCTGCGCGGCGTGGAGCTGTCATTCAAGGTCTCGGTGGTCGTGACGCTGGGCGCTCTGGCGGTACTGGTCGTGTACTGGGTGAGCGCGGTCCCGTACTTCGACTTCCAGCACTGGGCGCTCAACATCGCGGTCGGTCCCGATGGCAAGGCGGTCGAGCTGCCTGACGGACACGGGCCGTTCCTGCCGTTCGGCTGGGGCGGCGCGATCGCCGCGATGCCCTTCGCGGTGTGGCTGTTCCTCGCCATCGAGCAGCTGCCCCTCGCCGCGGAGGAGACCCACGATCCGAAGGACCACATGCCGAAGGGCCTGATCCTGGGCATGGCGACACTGGTGCTGTCGGCGTTCCTCACGATGTTCCTCAACTCCGGGGTCGGCATTGCCGAAGAAGGCAAGATGCACGGCGCATTCTCGCTGGCGACATCGGCCGAGCCACTGCTCGACGGGTTCCGCGTCACGATCGGCGGCAACATCGCCAAGATCCTGGCGCTGCTCGCCGTGATCGGGCTGATCGCGAGCTTCCACACCATCATCTTTGCGTACG
>DATBIF010000287.1:0-2904 GCA_036557045.1 Steroidobacteraceae bacterium | reverse complement strand
GTTTCACGGCCCACCCGGATCGGGAAGCGCTGCTGGCGCGCATTGCGGCAGGGGTGGGCTGCGAGCTGACGCGCGTGGGCGCGATCGAGAAGCGACCCGGTTTGCGGCTCTTTCGCGCGGGCGTCGAGACCCGGATTGCGGCCCGCGGATACGATCATTTCGCCACCACCCGGGACTCAGGGAATCCCTGACTGGCGGGCACGGATGCCGTTCAAATATCTCAGATTTTGAGCTTGCCCGGCCTGCGCGCCCGCACGCGGGAATGATCCGGGAGTTACGTCACAGATCGACCCGGGGCCCATCCGTATTCTGCCGGCCCAACATAACCTCGGTGAGCCATCATTCGTAACCTGATTGCAGAGCGCGCCGCCAGGCCGGCCGGCGTGCCGGAGAAGATCGGCAAGTACGTCATCATCAACGAGGTCGGTCGCGGCAGCACCGGCGTCGTCTATCTGTCGCATGACCCGTACTACGGCCGTGACGTCGCGATCAAGGTCTACAACATGGAGACCGGCGGGGACGAGGAACGCGCCAAGGTGGCGCGCAAGATGTTCCTTTCCGAGGCCCACATGGTGGGCATGCTGCAGCATCCGAACATCCTGCCGATCTACGACGCGGGTGAAGAGAACGGCCACTGCTACATCGTGACCGAGCACGTGCAGGGCGCGCGCACGCTGGTGGCGTACTGCCGGCCCGACAACCTGCTGCGCGTCGATGACGCGGTCGAGATCATGTTCAAGTGCGCCAAGGCGCTGCACTACGCGCATTCCCGCGGCGTCATCCACCGCGACGTCAAGCCGTCGAACATCATGCTCACGCAGGATAGCGACGTGCGCATCATCGACTTCGGCATCGCGCTGGTGCAGGACTCGGACATCTCCAGCATCCAGGGCATCGCGGGCAGTCCCAGCTACATGTCACCGGAACAGGTGCAGAACGCGGAGATCACCTCGCGCTCCGACCTGTACTCGCTCGGAGCCGTGATGTACGAGCTGCTCACCGGCTTTCGCCCGTTCCGCGCCGGCAATCTTTCCAAGCTCCTGCACCAGATCGTGTTCGCGACCCCGCCGCCGATCCACACGATGCGCAAGGAGATCCCGGAGGAGCTCGAGAACGTCGTCGCCACGGCGCTGCAGAAAGAAGCGGACAAGCGCTACAAGACCGGGCTCGACTTCGCCGCCGAGCTCACGCGCGTGCACCAGAAGCTGCGCGCGCACTACGAGCAGATCGACAGCCAGCAGCAGTTCGATCTGCTGCGGCGCCTGAAATTCTTCCACGACTTCTCGCACGGCGAGATCTGGGAAGTGCTCCGCGCCAGCAGCTGGCAGGAGTACACCAACGGCGAGGAGATCGTGAAGGAAGGCGAGATGGATGATCGCTTCTACATCATCGTCTCCGGGCACGTGAAGGTGGAACGCCACGGCCAGCAGCTCGGCCGCCTCGACAGCGGCGACTGCTTCGGCGAGACCAGCTACGTGCGCGGCGCCAAGCGCACCGCAACCATCAAGGCCGACGGCGAGGTCACCGTGATGAAGGTGAGCTCGACGCTGCTGGAACAGGTGTCCGCGTCCTGCCAGTTGCGCTTCAACAAGGTGTTCCTGCGCAGTCTCATCGCCCGCTTGCAGAACGCCGAACGCCGCTCGAGCTGATCCTCACATTGCTTCCTCCCTGGGGGCGCCGCGTTTGCGCCTGCCCCTAGGGTCAATTGCGCTCTGAGAAGAGCGGAAGTAGCGTCGCGCCGCTGGTGGGCCGCCGCGCAAGGTTGCCCCAGGTGTGTCAGGCAAAGGAACGCTCGGGAGGCCCGCCATGAACCGCAGAATCGCACTGCTCATCGCCCTGCTGGCGCTGCCGGCATGGGCATCGGCTACCGACCTGGAATCGCTCACTTCATCGCTCAAGAGCAGTCCGCTGACCAGCATGCTCACGAGCCAGCTCGGAGTCACCGAGAAACAGGCAACGGGGGGTGTCGGCTCGATCCTGACGCTCGCGCAGGAAAAGCTGATCAAGGGTGACTTCGATAAAGTCGCTGCGGTCGTTCCCGGGGCATCCAAGTACATGGACCAGGCGAAGAAGCTGGGCGCGGTCACGGGCCCGATCAAGGACATGAACGGACTGAAGTCCGCCCTGGGGCGCCTCGCGATGTCGCCGGACACGATCAACAAGTTCGTGCCGGCCGTGAGCAACTTCGTCGGCAAGGCCGGCGGCAGCGAGGTCGGGAACCTGCTGGCGGGCGTGCTGAAGTAGTGCGGTTCGAGGTCGCAGCCGCGGCTGGTGCGGAACTGGCCGCGGCTGCGCTTTCTCAGCGGGCGGCGGGAGTCTTGTGCTCCTTGTCCTTCTCGATCAGCGCGTAGGCCGAGTGATTGTGGATCGACTCGAAGTTCTCTGACTCCACGACGTAGGCCAGCACGCGCTCGTCCTTGTTCATGCGCAGCGCGATGTCGCGCACCATGTCCTCGACGAACTTCGGGTTGTCGTAGGCGTGCTCGGTGACGTACTTCTCGTCCGGGCGCTTGAGAATCCCGTACAGCTCGCACGACGCCTCTTCTTCGGCAATATCGATCAGCTCTTCGATCCAGATGTGCTCGCGGATCTTCGCGGTGATCGTGATGTGCGAGCGCTGGTTGTGCGCGCCGTATTCGGAGATCTTCTTCGAGCACGGGCACAGGCTCGTCACCGCGACCACCACCTTGATCCACATGTCGGTCTTGGCAGCACGGCGCTCGCCGATCAGCGAGGCGCGATAGTCCATCAGGCTCTCGACCCCGGAGACCGGTGCCTTCTTCATCACGAAGTAAGGAAACGACATCTCGATGTGACCGGCGTCGGCATCGAGGCGGCGCGTCATCTCCTCGAGCAGCGCGCGGAACGAGTCGACCGAGATCTCGCGCTCGTGGTGCAGGATCT
>DATBIF010000286.1:0-6906 GCA_036557045.1 Steroidobacteraceae bacterium | reverse complement strand
GGCCGCCTCACTCGCGCTGACCTGCTGAAGTACCCGGTTCACAAGGATCAGCCGGACACCAAGGTTCGCCTGTTCAACGATTCGCCGTCACAGCCGCTGTACGTGCTGCAGTCCGGCCTCACCGCGGAGGGCGGCGGCGAGCAACCGGATCATCGCGCCACGTTCTCGGCACCGGCCTCGGACTTTGTACTCGCGGACGGCCAGGACGAGCTGAAGATTCCCCTGACGTGGAAAAGCGACTCCGGGCTCAGCGTCACGAAGACCTTCACGTTCCGTCGCGGCAGTTACGCCATACGAATCGATTACGCCGTCGACAACCAGAGTGCGGCGCCCTGGAGCGCCTCGTCGTACGTGCGCTTCATGCGGCAGCAGCACAAGGTCGAGCGCTCGATGTTCAACGTCGAGAGCTACGCTTTTGCGGGCCCGGCGGTTTACGACGGCACGAAGTATCGCAAGCTCAAGGTCGACAACGACGATGATCGCAACCTCAACATCACGGTGACCGACGGCTGGATCGCCTCGATGCAGCACCACTTCGTCGCTGCCGCCGTGCCGGCTGCGAAAGAGCCCTATCAATTCCGGCTGCAGGTGAATGGCGATGAGTATCTCTTCGGTGCGGTCGGGCCGAAGCAGAGCGTAGCCGCGGGAGGTCATGGCGCCTTCAGCGAGACGGTGTTCGTCGGTCCGAAGCTGCAGGCGCAGCTCGAGAAGACCGGGCCGCGCCTCGAGCTCGTTGCTGACTACGGCAAGCTCACCTTCATCGCGAAGCCGCTCTTCTCGCTGCTCAGCTGGGTGCACGGCATCGTCGGCAACTGGGGCTGGACCATCATCATCGTCACGGCGCTCATCAAGCTGCTCTTCTACTGGCCGAGCCAGGTGAGCGGCAGATCGATGGCGAAGATGCGTGCCCTCACGCCGCGCATCAAGAACATCCAGGAGCGCTACAAGGACGATCGCGAGCAATTGGGCCGCCAGATGATGGAGCTCTACAAGCGCGAGAAGGTGAACCCGCTCGCCGGTTGCATGCCGATCCTGATCCAGATCCCGGTGTTCCTCGCCTTCTACTGGGTGCTGCTGGAAAGCGTGGAGATGCGCCAGGCGCCCTTCATGCTGTGGATCAACGACCTGTCGACGCGTGATCCCTTCTTCATCCTGCCGCTCATCATGGGCGCCGCGATGTTCGGCCAGTACAAGTTGAATCCCACGCCGCCCGATCCGGTGCAGGCGAAGGTGTTCATGTTCATGCCGCTGATCATGACCTTCATGTTCGCCTGGTTTCCGGCCGGACTCGTGCTCTACTGGATCACCAACACCGCGCTTTCGATCGCGCAGCAGTGGAACATCAATCGCCTGGTCGCCGCGCAGGACAGCAAGAAGAATTGAGTCCGCCGGGCTCGGCAGCAGCGATCAGCTGACAGCCTCGGCCCGGCGGCGCTAGGCTGCTGGGCACCGGACTTCCCATCGCCTCAGGGTCTGCTCGATGTCTGCGCCTGACACCATCGTCGCCGCGGCGACACCTCCCGGACGCGGAGGCATCGGCATCGTGCGCGTCTCGGGTGCCCTCGTACCGGAGATCGCGCGACACCTGCTGAAAGCGCTGCCCGAGCCGCGAATGGCCAGCCTGGGCGCTTTCCTCGGGTCGGACGGATCGGTGCTCGACACCGGCCTCGCGCTGTATTTTCCGGCGCCGAGCTCCTATACCGGCGAGCACGTGCTCGAGCTGCACGGCCATGGCGGTCCGGTGGTCATCGACCTGCTCGTGCGCCGCGCCGTCCAACTCGGCGCGCGCCTCGCGCAGCCTGGCGAGTTTACCCAGCGCGCCTTTCTCAACGACAAGCTGGATCTTGCACAAGCGGAGGCGGTCGCGGACCTCATCGACAGCGGCTCGCAAGCGGCCGCGCATGCCGCGCTCCGCTCGTTGCAGGGGGAGTTCTCCGCCATCGTGCAGGGGCTCACCGAGGCCGTGATCGACCTGCGCGTGCGCGTCGAAGCCGCCATCGACTTTCCGGAAGAGGAGATCGATCTCCTCGCGGAAGCCGAGCTCGGCGCGCGACTCGAAGCGCTGTTGAGGTATTTCGATTCGGTAGCGCAGCTGACGCAGCAGGGTCGGCTGCTCCGGGACGGCATGACCGTAGTGATCGCGGGGGCGCCGAACGCCGGCAAATCCAGCCTGATGAATCGCCTCGCGGGCTACGACGCCGCGATCGTCACCGACGTGCCCGGCACGACCCGGGACGTACTCAGGGAGCGCGTGCACCTCGACGGCATGCCGCTGCATCTCATCGACACGGCGGGCTTGCGCGAAGTCCACGATGCCGTCGAGGCCGAAGGCGTGCGCCGCGCTCGCGCCGAGATGACGCGAGCGGACCGCGTGCTCTTCGTAGTGGACTGCGCAAGCGATCCGCAGGCTTCGAGCTACGAGCGCGAGCGCACCGCGCTGCCGCCCGATGTGCCGGTTACCCTGGTGATGAACAAGTCGGACCTGGTGAACCTCGCTGCGCAACTCGCGGCCTCGAGCTCTCCGCCGACAGTGCGACTTTCGGCGCGCACCGGCGCCGGCCTCGATCTGCTGCGCGAACATCTCAAGCGCTGCATGGGATTCATGCCGGTGGAGGCGGGCAGCATCTGCGCGCGTCGTCGGCACCTCGATGCGCTCGCCCGCGCTCGCGCGCACATCGAGACGGGAGCTGAGCACCTGCGCACGCGCCGCGCTGGTGAGCTGCTGGCCGAGGAGCTCCGTGCAGCACTGGGCGCACTGGGCGAGATCACGGGGGAGTTCAGCAGCGAGGACCTGCTGACACGCATTTTTTCGACTTTCTGCATTGGCAAGTGACAGGGAGCATGCGAACAGCGCGAATGATGCCGCCCGCTTCAGGCTTCGCACGTCTGCCCCCGTCGGTGAGCTGCGCGCTGCACGAGCTCTTTGGGAGTGCCGCGGCGCAAGTCGAGCTCGTTGAACGTTCCTGGCGCGTGCGCTGGCATCGGCGCGCGATTGCGACGACGCGACCGAACCGCATCTACCTGCGCGGCACCATAGAGGAATTCGCGCGCGATCCGGCGCTGGTGCTGCACGAGTATTTCCACGTGGTGCATCAGTGGGGCCCGGGTCGGCTCACGCGCTGGCGCTACCTGTTCGAGTGGCTGAAGCGCGGCTACTTCCACAACCGCTTCGAAGTGGAAGCGCGCGACTTCGAGGCCGAAAATCAGCGGCGGTTCCGGCTCATGCTCGCGCGCGCTGCGGAGCGGATGCCTTCTCCAGAGCCCGCGCAAGTGGGCACGGGATCGGCGCAGCCGGGCTAGCCGAGAATGGCCTCGCGCCGGTAGAGGCGGCCGGCGAGCCATGCCAAAACCAGTCCGGCCGCCAGCGTCGTGAGCACCGAGATGGCGACATGCATGGGCGGCAGCGGCTCATCGCGGATCAGGCCGGTCATCAGGAGGTGCTGACTCAGGCTCGGCACCGCCATCAGCCAGTTGCTCGGGCGCAGCGAATACAGGCCGGCGAAGACGATCGGCAGCGTCGGGATGAGCAGCACGAGTGTGAGATAGCTCTGCGCTTCCTTGTAAGTGCGCGTGAACGAGGCCACCACCGTCATGAGCGACGCGCCGAGCAGCACGAACGGCATGACTACCAGGAAGACGCGCACCGCGACGGCCGGTCCGAAGTTGGCGCTCATACCAAGGGATTCGAGTGGCACGAGCTTGAGGCCAATGCAGAACGCGCTCAGCGTGATCGCGAGCGACAGCAGCATGAAACAGCACGTCGCCAGGATCTTGCCGTAGATCAGCGTCGACCGGTCTGCGGGCACCGTGAGGAGCGGCTCCAGCGAGCCGCGTTCCCGCTCGCCGGCGGTCGCATCGATCGCGAGGTAGAGCCCACCCATCAGCATCGCGAACAGGATGAAGTAGGTCATCATTCCCAAGACCAGGAGCGCGCGTCCCGCCGGCGTCGAGACGTCGACCTCGTCGATCGCGATCGGCCGGATCACCTCGGCGCTCACGCCGCGCGCCAGCAACCGCGAGCCCGCGAGCTGGGAAGCGTAGGCATTGAGGAGCGCCCGTACCCGCGCGACGTACTTTGCGGTGCGATTGTCGGCGCTGTCCGAGACCAGCATCACCGGCGCGGGCAGGCCCGCGGTGAGGCGCTGCGGGTACTCGGGCGCGATGAGGAGCACGGCCTCGTGCCTGCCACTGCGAACCGCTGCCCGGGCGCTGCTGAGATCGAGATGCAGGCGCTCGACCGCAACGTCATTTTGCTCGAGGAAGCGGATCAGGTTCGGCGCGAGCGCGCTGCCGCTCACGCCGAGGGCGACCTTCTGATCGAATTCGCTCACCGTCTTCTCGAGCAGCAGCCCGATCATCACGGCGAACATGATCGGGCCGAACAGAGGTCCGAAGAGCAGCGCCGAGAGCAAAGTTCGCCGATCGCGCAGGTTCTCCTTCATCTCCTTGAGCCAGACGACGACCGCGGAGCGCACTATTGCAGGCCCTCCGCGCTGCCGATCGCGGCGACGAAGGCATCTTCCAGGTTGTCGGTGCCGCTGCGTGACCGAATCTGGTCCGGCGTGCCGCGCGCCACCACGACGCCGCGCGCGATGATGACGACCTGGTCGCAGAGCGTCCCGACTTCCTGCATGACGTGACTCGAAAAGAGCACGCAGTGCCCCTCGTCACGCAGGCGGCGCAGGAGGCTGCGCAGCGCGCGCGTTGCCATCACGTCGAGGCCGTTGGTGGGCTCGTCGAGCACGACATTGCGCGGCGAATGCACGAGGGCACGTGCGATCGCGACCTTGAGCCGCTGACCTTGCGAGTAACCCTTCGCGCGCCGCTCGACGAAATCCGCCATCTCCAGGAGCTCGATCAGCTCGCGGGTGCGCCGCTCGATCGTCGCCGGATCGAGCCCCTGGAGTTCGCCGAAGTACTCGATGTTCTCGCGCCCCGTGAGGTTCGGATAGACGCCGCTTGCGTGCGGCAGGACGCCGAGCAGGCGGCGCACGCCGCGAGGATCGCGAAGCAGATCGAGGTTGTCGATGCGGCCGCTGCCGTCATCCGGTGTGAGGAGGGTGCTCAGGATCCGCAGCGTCGTCGACTTGCCTGCGCCGTTCGGACCGAGCAAGCCGGTGATGTGTCCGTCGAGCGCAGCGAAGGAAACATCGCGCACCGCGGCCACCGTGCCGAAGTATTTGCGCAGGCCCTGCACTTCGATCACGGCGGCGGTCCCGAGAAGGAAGTGAAGAACGGTTGCGGGGCGACGCCGCTGGTGCAGGAGGTGTCGAATCCCTTGGCGTCGCCCGCGTCGAGGAAGCGAGCCATGAGACGTGGCACGCAGCCGGTGGCGAGCTGTCCGTGCCCCTGGCCTGCCAGAACCACCTGCTTCGAGTTGGGAAGCCCATACGCTGCACGCTCGGCGTAAGCGGGCGGCGTCACGGGGTCGGCGGCGCCTGACAGCAGCAGCACCGGCCGATCCGACTTCAGCTCGCTGCGAAAGTCCGCATCCAGCACGCCACGTGGCCACCCGCGGCACACTTCGACCAGGCCGTCGAGCTGTGCGGTGCCCAGGTAGCTGCGGGTCAGCGCAGCGCGATCGACCTTCGCAGGCTGGATGAACGGAACGTCTTCGGTGCAGACGACCGCGTTGTGCATGCCGTAGGCGATCACGTCGGCATAGCGCTTGGACATGATGACGGCCTGGGCGGCGAGTGGCACGTAGTTCGAGTGCGCCGCCGCCTGATCGAGAATCAGCGGCAGGAGCGCCGCGCGCTCGGGCGCGTAGCTCAGCAGGCGCGTCGCGATCTGCAGGTGCGTGAGTCGCAGGTCGAGGGGCGTGATCACGCCGGTGTCGGGATCCGGAAGCGAGACCGACGTGGGGCTCTTGGTGAGCCGCGAGCGCAGCGAGTCGAACTGAGTCTGCGGATCGGCGAACGCAGCGTGGCAGGCGGCATCCGCGCGGCAGCGTGCGAAGATGAGCTCGAGCGTGCGTTGCGCGTTGATCGAGCCATCGACGGCGAGCACCGCATCCGGAGGAACGACGCCGTCCAGGATGAGCGCGCGCGCGTGGTCGGGAAAGCGACGCAGATAATGCTGTGCCACGCGCGTTCCGTACGACACGCCATACAGGTTGATGCGCTCATAGCCGAGCGCGGCGCGGACAGCGTCGAGGTCCTGCACGGCGACACTCGTCGTATAGAAACGCGGATCGGCCTGGAGCGATGCGAGGCACGCTGCTGCGTGCGCACGAAGTTGCGCGGGCGAAAGCTCGACGGACTCGTCATCGTCCGGAAATGGGCAGTTGAGCGCATTGCTTTCCCCGGTGCCGCGCTGGTCGACGAGCACGATGTCCCGCTCGCGTTGCACGCGTTGAAAAGCCGGAGCCACCGTCGCGTAGAAATCCGTGGCGGCTTGTCCCGGGCCG
Organism: Steroidobacteraceae bacterium; assembly: GCA_036557045.1. Taxonomy (GTDB): domain Bacteria; phylum Pseudomonadota; class Gammaproteobacteria; order Steroidobacterales; family Steroidobacteraceae; genus DATBVX01. The sequence continues at coordinate 497 of DATBIF010000286.1, read as the reverse complement.
CCCGCCAGGATGAACAGAGGATCGGCTGCCGCCCGCCGATCGAGCGCCGCCACCACCGCGACCTTGAGACTGATCTTGCGCCCCTTGGGCTGAGCGTGATCTTCCGGCACGGCGAGAGCACCGCAGCGCGCTTCGATCGATTGCAGATGATCCGGATGCTGGAGTCGGCACTCCGTGAGCGGGAGTGTTGCCGTGGCCGGCGTTGCGGCGGGCAGGGCCGGTGCACAGCACGCGGCGAGAGCCAGGGCCGGAAGGCGCAGTCTCAACTCGAACTCCCGGCTCCTGCGGACGCGCGTGGCGGTCATTTCAGGGCCGCACCATACCCGATTTCGGGCGGCGATTCTGGCAACGGGAGCGCAGGCTGCTTACACTAGGCGCCCTTTTTCAAGTCCCTGACCGCATTGACTTTAGCCATGCGATTCGCGCGCAGTTTCGACGTCATCGTGATCGGCGGTGGCCATGCCGGCACCGAGGCGGCGCTCGCGGCTGCGCGCATG
>DATBIF010000285.1:0-3709 GCA_036557045.1 Steroidobacteraceae bacterium | reverse complement strand
GAACGCGATGATCGCGAGCACGATGCCGGTAATGATTGCGCCGGAAACTGAATTGAGTGGATTCATGGGGGCTCCCCTTCGGTTCGTTGTTGGCGGTGCCGGGCACCCGCGCGTTTGAAGAATAGGCGACGACCCCTGATAATTCAATCATCAGGCGCTGACATTTCGCTGGGAATTCAATGGCCTCGGGTGCCAGCACGGAGCGGCTTGAACCCGCTTCGCCGTGCATCAATATCTGCAAGCTCGACGAGCAGGGATACTGCACGGGCTGCCTGCGCAGTCTCGCCGAGATTGCCTGCTGGTCGTCGTTGACGAGCGCGGAGCGCTGGCAGGTTCTCGAGGCGGTCGAGCGGCGCCGCAGGGCGCACCGGGGCGGAACAGGTTCTTGAACTGAAAGAGGCGAACCAATCGTGGAAGTCGTGGAACGCATCAAGCAGCAATTGCAGTCGAAGCCGGTGGTGCTCTTCATGAAGGGCACGCCGGATTTTCCGCAGTGTGGATTTTCCGCTCAGACAGTCGCGGCCCTGCGCGCGTGCGGAGCGGAATTCGCGCACGTCAACATTTTCGAGGATCCGGAGCTACGCGAAGCGCTGAAGGCGTATTCGAACTGGCCCACCTATCCGCAGCTCTACGTCAACGGCGAACTGCTCGGCGGCTGCGACATCGCGCTCGAGATGTACCGCAGCGGCGAATTGAAGCAGCTGTTGCAAGACGTGGGCGCCGCGCGCGCGGGTTGACAGCCAACTACTCGGCCGGGGTCGCCTCGAACGGCGGCGCGCCCTCGATCTGGCTGAGATCGATATTGAGCGCGGCCAGCCGCCGCGTCGTCATCTCATAGATGGGCTTGAACTGGTTGCAGATCAGGCAGAAGAGCTCCGCGGCGCGCTCCGCATCGTAAGCCGCCGAATGCGCCGAGGCCGCGTCCCAGTCCAGGCCCGCTGCCACCAACGCGCGCGACAATACCGTCTGGCCGAACGCGACACCCGCGAGCGTCGCCGTGTCGAAACACGAGAACGGGTGCAGCGGGCTGCGCTTCACGTCGGCGCGTGCGATGGCGGCGTTGATGAAGCTCAAGTCGAAGAATGCGTTGTGGCCGACCAGAATCGCGCGCTTGCACCCCGATGCGCTGACGGCATGGCGGATCTCGCGGAATATTCTCTGCAAAGCGTCCTTCTCAGGAATGGCCGGGCGCAGCGGATGATGCGGATCGATTCCGATCACCTCGAGCGAGGCGGGCTCGAGGTTCGAACCCTCGAAGGGCTGCACGTGATAGCGATGGGTCGCGCCACGGCGCAGGTTGTCATCCGGCCCGATCTCGATCATCACGGCGGCGATTTCCAGCAGCGCGTCGCGCACCGGATTGAAACCGCCGGTCTCACAATCGATGACCACCGGCAGGAAACCGCGGAAGCGGCCCGCCATCGCCGAGGCTGACGAGAAATCAGTCATCGGTCAGGGCGGCCGCAGCCGCCACGCGACGCTTTCACCGGCGCGGAACGGCACGAGTTGCTCGGATCCAAACGGCAGGGTTGCCGGAACCCGCCACTCCTCGCGCGTGAGCGTGATCGATGAGGCATTGTGGGGCAGACCGTAGAAATCGGCGCCGAACTCGCTCGCGAATCCCTGCAGCCGCTCGAGCGCTCCGGCAGCTTCGAACGCCTCCGCATAGAGCTCGATCGCGGCGTGCGCCGAGAAGATGCCCGCGCAGCCACAGGCACCTTCCTTGGCGCTGCGCGCGTGGGGAGCGCTGTCGGTGCCGAGAAAGAAACGACGCTCGCCGCTCACGGCGGCGCCGAGCACGGCTTCGCGATCCGCTTCGGCCTTCAGCACCGGCAGACAGTAGTGGTGCGGGCGCAGGCCGCCCGCAAACAACGCGTTGCGATTGAGCAGCAGATGTTGCGGCGTGATGGTGGCAGCGACGCCGTCGCGGGCAGCGCGCACGAACTGCACGGCGGCCCGAGTCGTGATGTGCTCGAACACCACCTTCAGCCGCGGGAAACGGCGCACCAGGGGGTCGAGCACGCTGTCGATGAAGCGCGCCTCGCGGTCGAATATGTCGACTGCCGGGTCGGTCACCTCGCCGTGCACCAGGAGCGGGACACCCGAGGTCTGCATCTGCTCGAGGACGGCGTGCGCACGTTCGAGGTCGCGGACTCCGGCTTCCGAATGGGTCGTGGCTCCTGCGGGGTAGAGCTTGACGCCATGAATGAAGCCGCTGGCGCGTGCCGCTTCGATCTCGGCCGGCGGCATCTGCTCGGTGAGATAGAGCGTCATCAGCGGCTGGAATCCGGACCCGGACCCGAGCGCGTCGGCGATCCGCTGCCGATACGCACGCGCCGCGCTCACGGTAGTGATGGGCGGCGTCAGGTTCGGCATCACGATGGCGCGTCCAAACCGCTGCGCACTGAAGCCGACGACAGCGCGCAGCGTCTCGCCGTCCCTGAGATGCAGATGCCAGTCGTCCGGCCGGCGCAAGGTGATGCTTTGGCTCATGTCTCGCGCGCTGCCTGCCCGAGCAGGTCCTGTTCCGTCAGGAGGTTCACTGCGTAACGCACGCCGAATCCGGTGATGTCCGTGCTGATGTGAGCAAGCCCGCCGGTGCGCTGCGCGGCGGCGAGATCCACGTGCGCCCACGGAATGCTCGCGGGCACGAATCGACTGAGGAAGCGCGCCGCGTAGATGTGATCGCCCTTGTTGTCAGGCAGACACTGCACGATGTCTGCATTGGCGCTCTCGAGGTCGGCGTCGAAGTCCTCGTCCATCGGGAAACACCAGACGCGCTCGCCGCTGCTGCTGCCGGCACGTTCCAGCGCGTCGCGCCAGGCGCTGCGATTCGTGAAGACGCCGCTGTAGCGCTCGGTGAGAGCGTGCAGGCAGGCGCCCGTCAGAGTGGCGAAGTCGAGCACCAGCGAGGGCTTCTCCTGCGCGGCGAAGGCCAGCGTGTCGGCGAGCACCATGCGTCCTTCGGCATCGGTGTGGATCACCTGGATGCTGGTGCCGTTGCTCGCGGTCACGACGTCCTGCGGCTTGTAGGCTTTGGGACCGATGCGGTTCTCGGCGAGCGCCAGCCAGCAATCGATCCGGTACGGCACCCTGAGGCGCGTAAGCGCGAGCAGGGTCGCCAGCGCGACGGCGCTGCCGCCCATGTCGATGTGCATGTCGAGCATGCTCCGGTGCGCCTTGAGGTTGGTGCCGCCCGTGTCGAAGCAGATCCCTTTTCCAACCAGAGCGAGGCGCTGCGCGGAGCCGTTGCCCTTGCCGCGATACTGAAGGTGCAGGATGCCCGCACCATCTTCCTCGCTCCCCTGGGTTACGGCGAGGAAAGCGCCCGCACCGCGCTTGGCGAGCTTGGCGCGATCGAAGAACTCCGCACGCCACCCTTCGCGACGCGCGAGGTCCGTGACCGCTTGCCGATAGGACGCGGGCGTGAGCTGATTGCCCGGCAATGCCGTGAGCCAGCGGGCCAGGTTGTTGCCCTCGCTGGTGGCGAGTGTCAGCGTGAAATCGTTCCGGTCAGGATCGAAGATCGTGATCTCGCGAATCGTCACCGGGTCTTTCGGCGCCGACTTGTAGCTGGGCAGTTCGAATGCGGCGGCGAGGGCTGCCGCCAATAACGCCTCGAGCGCTGCGCGCGCGGCGCTCGTATCCAGGCCGAGCGTCACGAGCGCGATGCCTGCGGGCTGCAGCGCGCGGGCTTCCTTGAGCATCC
>DATBIF010000284.1:0-1534 GCA_036557045.1 Steroidobacteraceae bacterium | reverse complement strand
GTATCTCGCGCTCGCGAGCGGAGAGCGCCGCGAGACGCGGGTCTTCGGAACCCTGCGCTGCGCGGCCGGTGAACTCGAGCACGGCTTGCCTGAAGCGCGTCCACCCCGGCTCGTCCGCCAGCAGAATGTGATTGGGTGAATCGAGCTCGACAAATTCGGCTCCCGGGATCTCGGTCGCGAGCATCTGGCCCATCGAGAAGGGAACGACTTCGTCGCGACGTGCATGCAATACCAGGGTCGGGACGCGCACCCGCGGCAGCAGCTCGCGGAAATCCGTCTCGCCGCGCGCGAGCAGCAGTCGGGCTGCCATCTCAGGTGAAGTGGTGCGGCGGCACAACTCATTGAACCACGCGATCTGCTCCGTGCGCGCCTCCGGCACGAACCTTGCCGTGAACACCTGACGAAAGACCGGATTTTCCTTGCCCCACCCCGTCCGCATGAGGTCGGTGATGGCGTGGTACCGGAGCTGCTCGTCCGGGTCGCCCCGCCGTGCCCAGCCCAGGGCATACCCGCCATAGAGGATCAGGTGCGACACGCGTTGCGGATGTCTCACGGCATAAGTCACCGCGGCCGCCGTGCCTTGGGAGGCGCCAAATAACACGAATTGCTCGCCCGGATCGCTGGCAGCGATGATCTCCTCGAGATCGGCGGTCCAGCGCTCGGCGGACAGATCGCTCACGTCCCAGTCGCTCATGCCGCAGCCGCGCTCGTCATAGCGAATGAGCCGGAAATGGGTGCTGAGAGTCTCGATCCAGTGCCGCCAGAGGGGGCTGTCGAGGTCGTAGTTGAGATGCGTCAGCCAGTTCGACACTTTGACGAACGGGGGCCCCTCGCCACTGCTCGCCCAGGCGAGCCGGACCTGATCGGAGGTCTTGAGGTAGCGAATCGACTGCTGCATCGGCGCTCTCCCGGTGCGCGCGACCTGCCCGCCATCCGCTCCGCGCGGCACGTCGGGACAAATCTCCCCGGCTCTTCGCGGCACGCAGCCCGAGGTCAGGACATTCGTCACCTGTCAGCGCGCACCGCCCGTTCGGCATTCTACGCGCCCTCGGTACAACCAGATCACGGAGAATGTCATGAACGCCCAGGCCCAGGTCACACGGGAAGAGATGCAAGCCACGCCGGCGTTGCGCACTGCTCGTTACGCCCGCTGCATCAGCGCCTCCAAGCGTGCGCGCTGGGACATCGACCTCGACATCATTCGCGGGCGCGAATTCGATCTGGCTCAGCGCTTCCTTCCCAACGGACTTTCGCAGGTCGACGATCTCGCCTTCCTCAGCCCAGCAGAGGCACGCCTGCTCACCCAGGTGCAGGGGCGCAGCTATGCGCTGATCTTCGGCCTGGTGGAGCGCTTTATCAGCGCCAAGATACTCGAGGTGAGCCGCGAGCACTGGTTCGGCGACCAGACGGCGCTCGAGGCGCTCGTCCGCTTCAGTGACGAGGAGTTAAAGCACCAGGAGCTCTTCCGCCGAATCGAGAAGATGATCGCAGCCGTGATGCCGGCCGGCTACCGGGCGACAGCCGAGGCGAACGC
>DATBIF010000283.1:0-4186 GCA_036557045.1 Steroidobacteraceae bacterium | reverse complement strand
ATTGCTGGCGGCGCTGGCGCCGGCGCTCGAAGCCGCGAGCTCGCCGCCCAATCTCGGTTGGCGTCGCTCGGTGCTCGAAGGCCGAGTCTCACGCGGCGCGAATCTGCTGGCGGTTATGAGCGTTGCGCTCCTGGCGATCGGCGCCTTGCTGGCATTCCTGCCCGGCCGCAATCTTCTCGCCGGCTTCGCGGCCATGTTAATGCTCCTGCTGAGTGTCGCCTTCCTGGCGCCCGCGCTGCTGCGCGCTATCGGCGGCGCGTCCGCGCGCCTCGCCCACCGCATCAGCACGACATTGCGACTCGGGCTCACTGATGCGGCGCGCTCGCTGAGTCGCACAGGGGTTGCCGTCGCGGCATTGAGCGTCGCGATCTCCGCGACGCTGGGAATCGCGGTGATGGTCGCGAGCTTCCGACATTCGCTCGATGCGTGGCTGATCCGCACGTTGCGTGCGGATGTGTATGTCACGGCGCCCGGACCCGGCTTCGCGCGCCCCGAGCGCACCATCGAGAGCGGCGTTCTCGCGAAGCTTTTCGCAGTGCCCGGCGTCGCCGAACACAGCGCCGGACGTCGCGCGAGCGTCAGTTCCGAATTCGGCCCGGTGCTGCTCGACGCATTGGAGCCGGCGAGCCACAGCCTCGATGCCATCACGTTAGTCGCGGGGAATCCGCGCGAGGTGTGGAGTGCCTTCGACCAGGGTGCGCTGCTCGCGTCCGAGCCGTTTGCTTACCATCATCGCGTGGGTGTCGGCGATACGCTCACGCTGCAAACACCCGAGGGACCGCGAGCGTTTCGGATCGCCGGGATCTTCCGCGAATACGGCAGCGATCGTGGCTCGCTGCTGATACGACGCCAGCAGTATCGCGAGATCTGGCACGACGATGCGATCACCTCGCTCGGGTTCTATCTCGCGCCCGGCCATTCCGGGCAAGAGCTGAGCGCTGCGCTTCGCCAGGCCAGCGCCGGCCAGCAGGCGCTGCTCATCCGCTCGAACCGCGAACTGCGGGCACTGTCGCTGGACATCTTCGAGCAAACGTTCGCCATCACGAGCGTTCTCTATTGGCTGGCGGCGATCGTGGCCTCGGTGGGTCTGTTCGCAGCACTCCTCGCGCATGGCCTCGAGCGAGCGCGCCAGACGGCGCTGCTGCGCGCACTGGGACTGACACCGCGCGGTGCGGCCGTCTTTCTCAGCGCGCAGGGACTGCTGCTTGGGGTCGTTGCGGCTATCGCGGCGATCCCGGCGGGTCTTCTCACCGCAGCGGTGCTGGTGCTCGTGATCAATCGCCGCGCTTTCGGCTGGCACCTCGACCTGCACGTGAGCGGCGGGCCGATCGTGAATGCGCTCCTGATCGGCGTTTTCGCTTCGCTGCTCGCCGGCATCCTGCCGGCGCTGCGGGCGGCACGGCCGCACGTGGCTACGGCTTTGCGCGAGGAATGATGCGTATCGCGCCACTGACGGTTCTCAGCACGGTGCCCGTCGCGACTCCCAGCACGGTGCCCGTCGCTACTCTCAGCACGGCGCCCGCGGCGACTCTCGGCACGATTCTCGGCACCGCGCTCGTTACACTGCTGACCGCGTGCACCCCGGCAACTGATCGAAACAGCAATCCCCCAACGCCCTCCACGACGCGCTTCGAAACGGCGCTCGGCGCGCGCACCGCCAATCCATATGCGCGTGCCGACGCGCCACGCGCGTTCGTCTTTCCCACCGATCACGCCGCTCATCCGCAATTCCGCCACGAGTGGTGGTATTTCACCGGGCATCTGGACGGGCCGCAGGGGGAACGCTTTGGTTTCGAGGTGACGTTCTTCCGTCTGGCACTACAGCCGCCGTCACAGCCGCTCGCGGGAGAATCGCATTGGCGCACCTCGCAGCTCTATGCCGCCCACTTCGCGGTGACCGATCCGGAGCGGCGAGTCTTCCATTCGACCGAACGCTTCGCCCGTGACGCCCTCGAACTGGCGGGAGCGAGCGGTTCCCCGCTGCGTGTCTGGCTCGACGACTGGTCCCTCACGTTGCCGCAGAGATCCTCGAACACGCTACGGCAGGGACCTTCGGATGCACTCCCGGGGGATACCTCGGAGCCGTGGCGCCTGCAAGCCCACGACGGACCGTACCGGCTCGCACTCGAACTGCGACCACAGGGGCCCCCGGTGTTGAACGGCGACGCGGGACTCAGCCGCAAGTCTTCCAGCACCAGCGCCGCGAGCTACTACTACTCGATTCCCCGCCTCGCGGTGACCGGCGTGCTGGCGCGCGATGAAGCCTCAATGCCGGTCACGGGCACGGCCTGGCTCGATCGTGAGTGGGGCAGCGACGGACTGGCGCCCGACGAGGCCGGCTGGGACTGGTTCGCACTCCAGCTGGAGGATGGCAGCACCCTGATGTTCTACGCGCTGCGCCACCAGGACGGCACACGCGATGCGGCAAGCGCCGGCACGTTCGTCGAGGCCTCGGGCGAACAGCAGGCCCTGCGCCACGACGCTGTAAAGATTTCCACGCAGCGCGAGTGGCGCAGCCCGCGCGGCGGCCGCTACCCCATCGACTGGCACTTCGAAGTCGCGACCCTCGGGCTCGACCTGAGACTCAGACCCATTCTCGACGAGCAGGAGCTCCACACCCGGCCGCGCTATTGGGAGGGCGCGGTGGACATCACCGGCAGCCGTTACGGCAAACCACTACAGGGCCGCGGTTACGTCGAGCTGACGGGTTACGCAAACGCGTCCGCCGATGCCAGAATACGCGCCCTGCAACGAACTCCATTGCCTAATGGGGGAGACTCAAATGAAGTACCGGATCATCGGATTGCTGACGTTGAGCGCGATCCTCGGCCTCGCGGCCTGTGAGAAGGAGGGCCCGGCGGAGAAGGCCGGTAAGGAAATCGACCAGGCGGCCGAACAGGCATCGGACGCGATGCACGATGCCGGCGACCAGATGAAGGACGCCGCGCACGACGCCCAGCAGGCGACGGAGGATGCCGCGAAGGAAGTCGAGAAGGCTGCGAAGGAAGCGAAGGACGACGTCAAGAAAGAGATGGACAAGTGAGGGATACGAGCGCCGCACGGCGGGTCGAGCGGACCACCCGCACGAGCCTCACTGCGGCGCTCTGCGCCCTGCTCCTCCTTGCAACACAGGCCGCCCCGGCGGCCAAAGCCAAACCCGAGACCACCATGCGCCAGTACCGACTCGAAAAGGCCGACAAAGGCTTCCGGCTCGTCCAGAAGCAGGCCGAGATCCCCAAGCCCGGCGCCAATGAAGTGCTGGTGCACGTGCGCGCCACCTCGCTCAATCGGCGCGATCTCTACGTGCTGGCGGGCCAATACGGCCCTGGCGATTTCACAGGGCGCATACCGCTCTCGGATGGCGCCGGTGAGATTGCTGGAGTCGGTGCGCAGGTGAGTCGCGTCAAGGTGGGCGATCGCGTGGCGGCGATCTTCTTTCCACAGTGGCTCAGCGGGAAGCCGAATGCCGGATCCACCGGAGCGTCACTCGGTGGCGCGATCGACGGCATGCTGTCCGAGTACGTGGTGCTCAACGAGAACAGCGTGGTTCGCGTTCCCGAGTACCTGAGCTTCGAGGAAGCGTCGACACTGCCGTGCGCCGGCGTGACCGCGTACAACGGGCTCTTCACGCGCGGCAACCTACAGCCGGGCGACTACGTGCTCCTCGAAGGCACGGGTGGAGTCTCGATCTTCGGCCTGCAGTTCGCCGCGGCTGCCGGCGGCAAGCCGATCATCACCAGCAGCCATGACGAGAAGCTCGAGCGCGCAAAGAAGCTCGGCGCCTGGCAGACGATCAACTACAAGACCAATCCCGACTGGGACAAGGAAGTGCTGAGGGTGACCGAAGGCCACGGCGCCGATCTCGTGCTCGAAGTCGGCGGCGAACAGACGATTCCCAAGGCGCTCGGCAGCACCGCGATGGGCGGCCACATCGCACTCATCGGTGGTCTTTCGGGCTGGAACGGAATGCTACCGGCGGGACTCCTCGCGGCGCGGAGCGTCCGTACGAGCGGGATCTACGTGGGCTCGCGTGCTGACTTCGAAGCGCTGAACGCGTTCCTTGCCGAGCATCAGATCAAACCCGTCATCGACAAGGAGTTCAAGTTCGACGATGCGCTTGCGGCGTATGCGTACATGGATTCTGCGACGTTATTCGGGAAGATCGTTATCCGGATGCCGTGAGGCA
>DATBIF010000282.1:0-8759 GCA_036557045.1 Steroidobacteraceae bacterium | reverse complement strand
CGCGCGGCTGGCGGGATTCGGGGGGCGGTCATGAGCAGTTTCTTGCAGGAAATCGCGCGTTCGAGTATCGAGCGCGTCGCCAAGGCACGCAGCCTCGAACCGCAGGACGTGCTGTGGCAGCGTGCTTCGGAGGCAGTTCCGGCCCCGCCGCTCAACCTCAGCGATGCGGGGTTTGACGTGATGGCTGAATTGAAGCTGCGTTCGCCCGCGGCCGGGGTGTTGCGCACGGCGAGCGAGGACGTCTGTGCACGCGTTGCGGCATACGCCGACGGCGGTGCTGCCGCGGTCTCCGTGCTGACGGAGCCGTATCACTTCGATGGCTCGATGGCGCATCTCGCGCGCGCCTCGGAAACACTCGCCCCTCGCGCCGTGCCGACGCTGCGCAAGGATTTCATCATCGATCCGTACCAGATCATGGAGGCGCGCGCCGTGGGCGCGGGCGGCGTCCTCGTCATCCTGCGCATGCTCGATCACGGCCGCATCGTGGCGCTGCTCGACTGCGCGGCGATGCTGCACATGTTCGTCCTGCTCGAGGCATTCGACGAAGACGATCTCGCCGTCGCGCGCCAGATCGTGACCGAGCGTGCCGGGCGTCACGAGCACCTGCTGGTCGGCGTGAATGCGCGTGATCTCGATACGCTGCAGGTCGTGCCGGGAAGGCTCGAGGAGCTCGCGCCCAAGCTGCCGTCAGGCGTCCCGCATGTCGCCGAGAGCGGCATCGGCAGCGCGGAGGACGCAGCGCAGCTCGCACGTGCCGGTTATCAGCTCGTGCTCGTGGGCAGTGCGCTCATGGCCGATGACGAGCCGCAGGCGCTGCTGCGCGAAATCCTCGAAGGCGGACGCGCCGCGGCGACCAAGCGCTAGGAGTCTGTGGGACAGACTCCTGGAGGCAGCGGATGTTCATCAAGATCTGTGGCATGACGAGCGAATCCGCAGTGGTCGCGGCCATCGAGTGCGGCGTGGACGCGATCGGGTTCGTGTTCGCGCCGAGCGCGCGCCGGGTCACGCCGCAGCGCGCTGCCGAGCTCAGCGCGCAGGCGCCGCGCGATCTGCTCCGGATCGCCGTCACCTGCCATCCGGAGCAGCGGCTGGTCGACGAGATCGTGCGCTACCTCGAGCCCGACTGCCTGCAGACCGACATCGACGACCTCGCGACGCTCGAGTTACCCGCAGACCTGCGCCTGCTACCGGTCCTGCGTTCCGACGAGCCCGATCCCGCGACGCTTCCACCCCGCCTGTTGTTCGAAGGTCCCGTGAGCGGGCGCGGCATCGGCAGCAACTGGCAGCGCGCGGCGCAGCTTGCAAGGCGTACTGAGCTGATCCTGGCGGGCGGGCTGCACTCGGGCAATGTTGCCGAGGCGATCCGCTATGTGCAGCCGTTCGGAGTCGATGTGAGCAGTGGCGTCGAGAGCACGCGCGGCGTGAAGGACGCGCGTCGCATGGCGGAATTTGTCACCGCGGTGCGCAGCGCCGACGCGGCCAATCTTCGTGGAGGACAGCGTGAAAGTCGCAGTGGATGATCGGCCCGGCCCCGCCATGTTGCAGCGTCTGGTCGATGGCGCGTTCCCGGACGCGCGTGGGCGCTTCGGCGCGTTTGGCGGCCGTTACGTGCCCGAGACGCTCATGCCCTCGCTCGAACGGCTCGAGGCGGGCATTCGCCGCCATTTGCACGCGCCGGATTTTCAGAACGAGTATTTCGAGGAGCTGCACACCTGGGCGGGAAGACCGACCGCGCTCACGGAAGCTCGCGAGCTCGCGCGGCGCTGGGGCGCCAAAGTCTGGTTGAAACGCGAAGACCTGGCACACACGGGCGCTCACAAGATCAACAATGCCATCGGCCAGGCGCTGCTGGCGCGCCGCCTCGGCGCGAAGCGCATCGTCGCTGAGACCGGCGCCGGGCAGCACGGCGTCGCGAGCGCTGCAGCGTGTGCCCGCCTCGGACTTCCCTGCACGGTCTACATGGGCGCGATCGACATGGAGCGCCAGGCACCGAACGTCGGCCGCATGAAGCTGCTCGGCGCAACGGTGGTGCCGGTCACGAGCGGCGATCAGACATTGCGAGCCGCGATCGATGAAGCGCTGCGCGACTGGGTCTCCGACCCACTGAACACCTACTACCTGATCGGCTCAGCGGTCGGGCCGCATCCCTATCCGCTGCTAGTGCGCGAGCTGCAGTCGGTCATTGGTCGCGAGGCGCGCGCGCAGATGCTGCAACAGGCCGGGGCGCTGCCCGATGCCGTGTTCGCGTGTGTGGGCGGCGGCTCGAACTCGATCGGCATGTTCCATCCGTTCCTGGCCGATTCCGCCGTGCAGCTGATCGGCGTGGAGGCGGGCGGGAGGGGCAAGGGACTCGGCGAGAATTCCGCAACGCTGTCGTTCGGCAGACCCGGGGTCCTGCAGGGCAGCTACTCATTCCTGCTGCAGGACGAGCATGGCCAGGTCCAGGAAACACACTCTGTGTCGGCGGGTCTCGACTATCCGGGCGTCGGGCCCGAGCACAGCCTGCTCAAGGAACTGGGTCGCGTGCATTACGAGGACGCGACCGACGACGAAGCGCTGGCCGCGCTCGCCGAGTGTTGTGCGAGCGAGGGCATCATCGTCGCGCTCGAGAGCGCGCATGCCTTCGTCGGCGCGCGCCGCTGGGCGGCCGCCAATCCGGGCAAGCGCGTCCTGATCTGCCTTTCCGGACGCGGCGACAAGGACATGTCCACGCTGCAGCGGACGCTCCTCGAGGAACCACGCGCGTGAGCATTCCCGGAGACTCGATCAGCGCCGCGATTCGCCGGGGCGCAGCTCAGCACCGGGTCGCGCTCGTCGGCTATCTCACCGCCGGATTCCCGGCGCGCGAGCGCTTTCGCGAACACCTGCTCGCGATCGCGTCGGCCGCGGATGTGGTCGAGATCGGGGTGCCATTCACCGATCCCATGGCCGATGGAATGACGATCCAGCGTGCGAGTCACCACGCACTGCAGGCTGGCGTCACGCTCCCCTGGATACTCGATGAACTGACAAATCTCGCGCCGCGGCCAGCGGCTCCGCTCCTGCTGATGAGCTATCTGAACCCTCTCCTCGCTTTCGGACTGCAGCGCCTGTCGGCGGCGGCGGCCCGCGCGGGCGTCTCCGGGTTCATCGTCCCGGACCTGCCGCACGAGGAGAGCGAAGAACTCAAGCGCGCCCTCAATGAGGAACGGCTCGCACTGGTGCAGATGGTCACACCCGTGACGCCGCCGGAACGGCTCAAGGTCCTGTGTCGCGCCAGCCAGGGGTTCGTCTATGCCGTCACGATGACCGGCACGACGGGCAAGACGGTGGCGGTTCCTCAGGAGGTCGTCGAGTACCTTGCACGGGCACGTGCGGCCTCCGAGATCCCGGTCTGCGCAGGCTTCGGCATCCGCGGGCCAGAACAGGTGCGTCCGCTGTACGGGCAGGTGGACGGCGTCGTCGTCGGTTCGGCGCTCGTGGAACGACTCGAGCAGGGCGGCGACCCACGCGAGTTGCTGCAATCCCTGCGCTCCTGAACATCCGGGCCGGCGTCGCCGCGATTTGCGGCGGACCGCTTATTTCTATAGAATACTTTTAGCTTAAACATTTCTATTGAAAGATATGAGCCGGCCTGCGATCAAGCCTGAAAACGAGCCACAGCGCGTCCTGACGGGCGCGGTGCTGCGGGCGGCAACGCTGCTGGAGCTCAACCAGGCGCGCGTGGCCGAGATCCTCGGGGTGAGCCCCGCCACCGTGTCGCGCATGGCGAGTGGTGCATACTCGCTCGACTCGGGGAAGAAGGAGTGGGAGCTCGCAGCGCTCTTCGTGCGCCTGTTCCGTTCGCTCGACTCGCTGGTCGGATCCAATGACTCCGCCGCGCGCGCCTGGCTCAACGGTGCGAACCGGGCGCTCGGCGAGAAACCCGTCGACCTGATACGCAGCGCCGAGGGACTGGTGCGTGCCGTCCATTACCTGGACGCCTCCCGCGGTCGCGTCTGAGCTGCACCGGCTGCGACGCCGGCTGTGGCGCGCGGTCGAATCGCAGCACGTGGCTTCGACGACGCGCCTGGTGGCTACCGCCGCCGAACAGGACGTGCTCGAGCTGATACTCGAAGCCAGCAAGCCGGCGGTGCCGCCCGAAGCCGCGCGTCTGCACTACCTGCTGGCGACGCCCTTTCGTTACCCCGCCCCGCTGGGGTCGCGCTTTCGCTCGCCGACCGAACCGGGCGTGTGGTACGGCGCGGAAGCACCACGCAGCGCCTGCGCCGAGCTCGGTTATTGGCGCTGGCGCTTCCTGATGGATTCCGAGGGTTTGACGACGCTCGGCCCCTCGCCCCAGACCGTATTCCAGGCAAGCATCGATACTCGCGCCGCAGACCTCACGCGCGCACCCTTCGCGCGCGACCAGGCGCGCTGGGGCCACCGCTCCGACTATGGCCCGACACAGCGATTCGCGGCCGTCGCACGGGAGGCCGAGGCCGGCGCGATCCGCTACGCGTCAGTACGCGATCCGATGCACGGTGCGGCCGTTGCGGTGCTGCGCGCCGATGCATTCAAGCCCTCACGTCCTCTGCAGCAGGCCACCTGGTTTCTCACCTTGAAGCCAGAGCGAGTCATCTGGCGGCGTGAGGGCGAAACCTTCGAATTCGACGCGGACGATTGGAAGTGATTGGCGCGGTTGACCCCCGTTGCACGCGGCGCTAGGTTCAGGGCAGGAAGTCGATTCGCACCTCATGAAGCTCGTCTACAGCGCAGAATCGGTCGCGCAGGTGGCGCACATGCGCAACCTCCTCGAGCAGGTTGGGATCCGCACGCAGCTGCGCAACTACTTTGCGGGCGGCGCAATAGGCGAGATTCCGCCGGTGGAGGGCTGGCCGCAACTATGGGCGGTCGACGAATCCGAGCACGCGCACGCCGAGCAGGTGGTGGCTGCGGAACTCGCCGGCGCCAATCGCTCCGGGAGCGATTGGCAGTGCCCTGCCTGTCATGAGCGGCTCGAGCCCCAGTTCACGAGCTGCTGGCGCTGCGGCTGCGAGCGCCCGGCCACGCCCTGAGCACAACGAGTGGAAATCATCACGATCGGCCAGCGTTTTTGCGGGCCGCCGGACTCGGGCAACGGCGGCTACACCTCGGGCATGATTGCCGGCCAGTCCAATGTCCAGTTGCGCGTGCGGCTGCGCAGGCCGCCGCCGCTCAACGCTCCGCTCGTGGTCCATCGCCATGACGACGGGCGGCTCGAGGTCAAGCGCGACGCGGAGCTGATCGCAGAGGCAGAGCCCTTCGACCTGCGGCTGGACGTCCCCTCGCCGCCGTCCTATGTCGCGGCTCTCAATGCCTCCCGCTCCTACCCGGGCTTCAAGCAGCACGCATTCCCGACCTGCTTCGTGTGCGGTCCGCAGCGTGCACGCGGCGATGGGCTGCGCATTTTCCCGGGCGCCTGGGGAGACAGCGGCATTGTCGCCGCCCCGTGGATGCCGGATGAGTCACTGTGCGCCGCAGACGGGAAGGTGTGTTCGGAATACATGTGGGCGGCGCTCGACTGCCCCGGCTACTTTGCGGCGCGGGACGACTATCGCGTGATGCTGCTGGGAGAGCTCGCAGCCCGGATCGATCGACGCGTGCACGCCTCCGAGTCGTGCGTCGTGCTGGGCTGGCGCCTCGGGTCGGAGGGACGCAAACACTACGTGGCGACAGCGGTCTACGACGATGATGGCGAGCCTTGCGCCCGCGCGCTCGCGACCTGGATCGAGCTCAAGGAACAGAGTCCGGTGACGCGGCTGCAGCCCTGAGCGGACGCCGGTGGCGAATGCGCTGTTCGAGCCGCCGCGCTAGTCCCGTCGCCAGATACTGAAGAGCCAGAGTGCCCCGGCCACCGACAGTGCCCAGCCGGGCCAGCTCGGATTGTGTCCGACGCCCAGCCACACGATGCCGCCCAGGAGCAGCACGCCCGCGACCGTGATCGCGTCGCGACGTGCGTTCGTTTCGCGCACGGTCTGCTTGAGCTCCTCCAGGCCCGGCGTCTCGACCCGCAGCCGCAGCCTTCCGTCGGCGGCCTGCTGGATCATGCCTTGCACGATCTGCGGCAGCGTCTTCGCGGCCTCAGCGAGGTCGGGGAGCTGCGTTCTCAGCCGCTCCATGAGCGCGCGTCCGCTCATCCGCTCTCGCATCCATTCGCGCAGGATCGGTTGACCGGTCTTCCACAGGTCGAGCTCCGGGTAGAGCTGGCGCCCGAGGCCTTCGATATTGAGGAGCGTCTTCTGCAGCAACACCAGCTGCGGCTGGATCTCCATGTTGAAGCGCCGCGCCGTCTCGAAAAGGCGCAGCAGCACCTGGCCGAAGGAAATGTCCTTGAGCGGCTTGTTGAAGATCGGCTCGCACACGGTGCGCACCGCTGACTCGAGTTCGTCGACCCGCGTTTCGGCCGGCACCCACCCGGAATCGACGTGGAGTTTGGCTACCCGGTGATAGTCGCGCTCGAAGAAGGCGAGGAAATTCTCCGCCAGGTAGTACTGATCGCGTGGGCTGAGCGTCCCCACGATGCCGAAGTCGACGGCCGCATAGCGCGGACGTTCCGGGTCATCCGCGATCACGAAGATGTTCCCCGGATGCATGTCGGCGTGGAAGAAGTTGTGGCGGAACACCTGCGTGAAGAAGATCTCGACGCCGTTCTCGGCGAGGCGCGCGATGTTGGTCTTGAGGCTGCGCAGCCGCGCCACGTCGCTGATCGGGATGCCGTAGATGCGCTCCATCACGATGACGTTGCTGCGGCAGTAGTCCCAGTACACCTCCGGCACATAGAGCAGGTCCGAGCCGGCGAAATTGCGCCGCAGCTGTGCTGCGTTCGCCGCTTCGCGCATGAGGTCGAGTTCATCGAGAATGGTCTTCCGGTACTCGCGCACGACGTCGACCGGCCGCAGGCGCCGTCCGTCGGCCCAGTAACGCTCGGCGAGTCCCGCCAGCGCGTGCAGGACTTCGAGATCGCGTCCGATCACCTGCGCCATGTCCGGGCGCAGCACCTTGACCACGACTTTCGCACCGCCACGCAGCGTCGCGGCGTGTACCTGGGCGATCGATGCGGCGGCGAGCGCGTTCTCCTCGAAGGTCTCGAACACCTCTGCGAGCGGGCGTCCGTAGGCGGCTTCGATAATCGCTCGCGCTTCCCCACCCGGGAACGGCGGCACCTGGTCCTGCAGTTTCGCGAGCTCGACGGCGATGTCGGCGGGCAGAAGATCAGGACGCGTGGAGAGCGCCTGCCCGAACTTCACGAAGACCGGGCCGAGCTCCTCGAGCGCCAGGCGCAGCCGCGCCCCGCGCGGCAGGCCGCGATCGCGCGCGAACCAGGTCCAGGGCGCGAGATACAGCGCCAGGCGGAAGGGCCGGTACAGATGCGTCGCGGAGATGAAATCATCGAAGCCATGGCGGACCAGGACATGCTGGATCTGGAGGAGTCTCAGGACGACGCGCGCTTTCATCGTCGCGCGCGCCCTGCCAGCCGCGTGATGCGGGCTTCCAGCCGGTCGGCAGTCTCGCGCAGCTCATCGACTTCACCGAGGAATTCGTCCATTTCCGTGCGGGTGACGAGATCGCGCCCTTCCTCCTGCAGGTATTCGCCCACATTGGCCGCGAAGGTCTCTGCTGCCTTGCTGCCCCAGCCGCTGAGCCCGCGTACCAGGTTCCCGACCTGGTGAGCCGCGACATCGCCGATCTGCCGCGAGAGTTCTTCTTCGAAATCGGGTCGCGCCGCCCGCAGCAGCTCCTGGAAGCCTTCGGCGACTTCCGCATTGCCGTTGACGGTGACTGCGCTCGAACGCAGACGCGTGCGGGCATCGGCACCGAGGAGCGAGAGCAGGGTCAGCGGCGTTCCGGACACGGTGGCGTCGGCCGCGGCATCCGCTGCGCCGCTCAGCGAAAGCTGCCCGGAGCGGATCGTCGCCGTCACCTTCAGGGGCACGCCTTCTACGTGGACGGCGAGAGAGCGTCCCTCGAGGCGGCGCACCAGGTCCTGCGCCTGCGCTGACATCGCGACGTTGCGATTGAGGAGGCCCGCGAGCTGCTCGAAGATCATGCCCCGCCTTTCAGTACCGATAGCCGCGATGCACGGCGACGATGCCGCCGCTCAGGTTGTGATAGCGGCAGCCCTCGAGACCGGCATCGCGCAGCATCGTGAGCAGCGTTTCCTGGTCCGGGTGCATGCGAATCGACTCCGCAAGGTAGCGATAGCTGTCCGCATCCTGCGCCACCAACCGTCCCAGTAGCGGCAACACCCTGAAGGAGTAAGCGTCGTACAGCGGCTTCAGTCCGGGCAACGTCGGCCGCGAGAATTCCAGGATCACGAGCTGCCCGCCGGGACGCAGCACGCGACGCATCGACGCGAGCGCTGCGGGTTTGTCCGTGACGTTGCGCAGGCCGAAGGCGATGGTCACGCAATCGAAGCGCTGATCGGCGAACGGCAGGCGCTCCGCATTGGCGATGCAGAACGCGACGTTCCCGGCGACGCCTGCATCCAGCAACCGATCGCGGCCGCGCTCCAGCATGGCGGCGTTGATGTCCGAGAGCACCACGTACCCCGTACGGCCGACCTGGCGCGCGAGACCGGTGGCGATGTCACCCGTGCCTCCGGCGACGTCGAGCGCCTGCTGCCCCGGCTTGAGGTTGGTGAGCGAGAGGGCGAACTGCTTCCACAGGCGATGCAGCCCTCCCGACATCAGGTCATTCATCAGGTCGTATTTGCCCGCGACGGAATCGAATACGCCGCGGACGCGGCGCGCCTTGTCTTC